>JBKJQT010000374.1:0-3354 GCA_046593855.1 Candidatus Nitrotoga sp.
GCATCCCCGGTGCCATTGAGGGCGTGGGTTCTTTAGCCCTCGTTATAGATAATATTGGCCCCTATTTTGGCGCGATGCAGCTGCGCTATTTTGGTCCACGGCCCCTTATTGAAGATAACAGCGTGCGGTCGCAAAGCACTAAAACATTGAACGGCACTGCTGGTTATAAAATCACTCCCAAAGTCCGAATTCAACTGGAAGGTTTCAATTTGACGAACCGTAAAGACTCAGCTATCGATTATTACTATGAATCGCGGCTGAAATCAGAACCAGCTGGAGCGGCCATTTCCGATGTTCATTTCCATCCTATCGAGTCGCGCTCACTTCGGATTAGATTGACGGCAATTTTTTAATAGAGATAACCTGATTAAAGTTTTTGCCCAACCATAAAAATTGCGATGAAAATTCTAGCGTCCATGAGGAAGCTGAGACCCGCCAGATTTCGGCGATAAACAAGTAAACCAATCCCTACGCCAGCCATCGCTATCCGACCGAGATCATCAGCCACGTCGTGTGGTTGTACTTCATCTTCATGTTAACCTTTCAAGATGTAGAGGAATTCTGGCCTATCGCGGTGTGATCGTTACCTACGAAATCATTCGTCAATGGACGCTCAAATGTGGAGAGAAATATGCCCACACCCAGCGAGCCGCATAAACTCGGTTCTTCAGCGTCCCAGCAGGCAACAACAACCGCCTCGACTCCTCAGGGATCGTCAGCCCATCCACTTCATGAAGCCACACTGCCTGCTCACGAAATTTCCGTGTGAAAATTACTTTTAGTATTTTTGTTCCATCTTCGCCCTCATTCCCAGCATTTTACAGAGCGTTGGACTCTTTGAAACTCAGCTTACTTCAATTGATGCGAAGCGAAAAAAAGTTTGACTAAGCCTCAGCATTAGGAGTAGAAAATAACCCCTACGTTGCTACACTCCGACTGTCTACTTTACCGTGAGCTAGCCGTTCAATTTGCGTTGAATACGTAAATGGTAAGTATTAATAAGGAATGCTTCTCACAATAAATCATAAAATTCCTACAAACTAAGCCAAGGAATATCATGACAGCCCATCATCACTCGCACAACCACGCTGCAAACTACGGTCGGGCATTTGTTATCGGTATTGTATTGAATGTGCTTTTCGTCCTTGTCGAAACGATTTTCGGCTGGCAGGTCGATTCACTCGCACTACTCTCCGATGCCGGGCACAACCTGAGCGATGTGCTTGGCTTACTTGTGGCATATGGCGGTTTATATCTGGCACGGCTGCGATCTAATCAGAAACATACTTACGGCTTGGGGCGCGCCACGATTCTTGCCGCGTTGTTCAATGCTATGATCTTGCTGATTGCAATAGGCGGTATCGTGTGGGAAGCCGTCGGCAGATTCAGTCATCCGGTACCGATTCAGGGCGGCATCGTCATGCTGGTTGCCGCTATTGGAGTAATGATCAACGGCATCACCGCTTGGCTATTTATGTCCGGCAACAAAGAAGATCTCAACCTGCGTGGCGCTTTTCTTCATATGGCGGCAGATGCGCTGGTTTCGCTGGGTGTGGTTATCGCAGGCGCGATGTTTATCTGGACTGGTTGGGCGTGGCTCGACCCCGCCATTAGCTTGATCATTGCGGTAGTGATATTGTGGAGTACATGGGATTTGCTACGCCAGGCTTTACATCTTTCTCTGGACGGTGTGCCGGTATCAATCAGATTAGACAATGTGAAAAATTATCTAAGAGCACAGCCCAACGTCATCGAAATACATGATCTGCATGTATGGGCGATGAGCACCTCAGAAATTGCACTGACCGTTCATTTGGTCATGCGCGACGGACATCCGGGAAATGAGTTCCTGTGCCGTGTTGCAGAAGAGTTGCACGATAATTTTACCATTGGACACGTCACCATTCAGATTGAGCTGGAAAAGCATCATTGTTCTCTGTCCGGTCATACATAGTTGACGCTTAGAGAAGTAGATTTATCTTTATTCCTTCAAATTTTGAAGGACTTTTATTTGATATAAGTTGAAGAAAATGGACACGAATGAATGAACTTAAAATGGATATTCAATGGAACAACGAATCCCTATAATAACGGTATCCTGTCCCAATTGAGCATTACTTTGATGCTATCGCACAGCCAGTACAAGGCGATGCGCATGGCTGGATGTAAAGCCCAATAGAGTTTGCTGGATGCGGTCAATTTAAAGTGGATGGTCAAATTGGACAAGCGGATAGGACGCAGCCGGCCATCAGTATGCACGATGCTCTGTCCTGTCGAGGCACAGCATGGGTCAAACCCAGATCATTGGCGGTGGTCATGCCATTGATTAACCCACGGCATCAATCACACTGGGGTAATCGGGAATAGAAGGTTGGCCAGTCAATGCATTGAGTTGAGCGAGCCCTTCGGCCGTGATCACTGTTCACCACTTCTTAAATAAATTGGTTACGAGCGGATGAGTCAAGCGGTTGATTTTTAGCATTGGAAAGGAGAGGAAGTCTGTTCGCATATTCAAACTTGCGTCTTATTTTATTAGGCGGGAGTGATATCGTTTGGCCTTTCTTCGGTTCCACCACATGATATAGCCCGTGGTAAATAAAATGAGCGGCGATAAACCGATGATCACCTGTATTAGACGGCTAGATATCCCTCCTATTGCACCGATATGTATTGGGTAGAGTGTATTAAAAATGCGCGTACCCAGAGAGGCCGTCAACGCGTTTTCCACCTGTAATACCTTTCCCGAATATTGATCTAAATAGACGAAACTTCTACCATTTGGATGAAATTCTTGAACTAGTTTTTTTCGCACTACCAAGGGTGCCGTCGGTTTCTGGGGAAGATTAATCCAGGTGGTTGAGGCGGGCAGTATGTAGTCGGCTTGATGCAACATCATGTCGAGTGCAGGCCTGGGCATCCATGCTTGACGAGGATCGGAAAGCGGTGGGGCAGCCCGCAGCGGGCTTTGAGTGATTGCATTGATCAAGCTGATAACCGTTTTATTAAATACTAAAGATGTGCCTGTAAAAGCAGTAAGCAGAATAAAAA
Source organism: Candidatus Nitrotoga sp. (assembly GCA_046593855.1). GTDB lineage: Bacteria > Pseudomonadota > Gammaproteobacteria > Burkholderiales > Gallionellaceae > Nitrotoga. The sequence continues at coordinate 3,049 of JBKJQT010000374.1, forward strand.
GAACGGTATAAATACCAGAGGCACGATGTATATCAAAATTCATTCTTTTCCATTGTGCTGCCCACTGGATTTTAAACCCCGGGGAAAACTTTCCATTTTGCGGCCACCATAAAATGAGGCCGCTTATGCTCATGCCAATCAGCAGCAATGAACTTACACCAAGGATAATTTCGCCCCGCTCGCCACTTAAAAGTTCGGTGTGCAGAAGCGCAATCCATCCGGTAAATGTTTCTTCCTGTCGGTGTTCACCCAAGATCATGCCGTTATATGGATCAACATAAACGAACAAATCATGCGCATCGTTCA
>JBKJQT010000243.1:0-5917 GCA_046593855.1 Candidatus Nitrotoga sp.
AGCTATATGTGAACGGTCAAAAGTTTGCTACTGACGACGTTGCGCCCTTTGCTTTTGCTTGGGATACTTCCGCACTTGTGAACGGAACTTACACCCTTATCGCATACGCCTATGACGCAGCAGGTAATACTGGGGTTTCACCCACAGTTGTGGTTAATATTGGCAGTGACACCATTGCCCCCGTAATCAGCAGCTTCAACTTGGTGGATGGTATGACAGTCTCTAATAATCAGACTGTGAAAGTATCTGCTACCGACAATCGGAGTGTCGCTAAAATTTCCTTGAGCATTGACGGCAGCCAGGTCGCTATTGTTTATAGCGCATCCTTGAGTTACAGCTGGAATACCAACAAAATCGCCAAGGGAGGGCATGTAGTAACTGTGCGAACTTATGATGCGGCTAATAACGTTACTAGCAAGACTGTAACGGTTTCTAGATAGACAACAGTTTTTTGGACACTTCAAGCGCCCTTAGGGGCGTTTTTTTTTGTCGAATTTTTTACATTGATGAGGGCCATAAAGATCTGTTGTCAGATTTGCTAAAATCGATTGGTTGGCTAAATCAAAATGAGGTTGAGCCTTGGCGCCTTCGAGCAAACGCATCTCAACATTGGTTCTAACCGGCAGATCATCCGTTGCTGTCAATGGATAATTAGCGAGGATAGATAGATTTCGACTAACTGGTTTGTAGCGTGTGCGAACTGTTTGTGCCAACTCAAGGGCAACAGCACGTTTGACGATCATCATCGCCGGTTATTCCCTGGCCTTTTCTCGGACAATGCCGTGGCCATGGCATCCGAGGACGCGGCGTTCGATCTGTCGAAAATTGCAAGGGCATGTCCTTGGGTCTACAGCGAACTTGCGGATAGCGGTTCTCTCAGATAGCTTATGGATTAAGTTACGCAAAAGTGCTCATGGTGCTGGCCGCGAACTTCTGGTGGAAAATAGCAACAAGCTAGGCACACGATCATCAAACAAAACGCTGAATTGTGAATAGCAACAGGGGCACGCTTGCTGGGTACTCATGATCGGTCGTATTTAACGTTAAGGGAGTGCCTGTCGGAAATTTTTACAAAAAATAAAACAACAGCTATGGTTAATTAAGTAACACTTTAAATTTAAAGATAATATTTAAACTGGTACGGGAATTGCTCAATTACGCTTACTGTGGGGAGTTAGTAAAGAGTAAAACAAAAATGTGCTCACTTAATTAATCTTGAGAAACGAAATGAAAGGAAACAAAATGAAAAAAAATATTTTTTTTGCAGCTGGGGCACTGGCCGTAGCTTCTATCGCACTGCCGCAGTTTGCTTCAGCAAGTCTGATCTATGACGAAACAATTCAAGCAAGTGGGGTAGGGTTCGGAAATGCGCCAAGGGACTTGACCCTTCAAGCTACAGGGCAAACTGCTATAGAATCCGGTAGTATTGGGGTTGATCCAATAACTGGCGAAATTGTTTTTGGACAAGCAATTAACGACGCGGCCGTGTTTGATGGTAACGGTGTTACTAATTCGTCCTCGCTAGATTCAATGCCACCCCCACTGACAGTATCAGGAGCCAAGTATGGCATCCCAACAACTGGATCGTTAGGGATTACTTCAGCAAATCAGATTGCGGTGCTGTTTAATGCTACAGAACCACGAGGTGATTCAATCAATTTGATTGACCTAACCTTGAAATTTTTTAGCTCTACTGGAACATTGCTGGGCGCAATCGACGGATCGCAGAATTTTGCGAGCAGCCTTGCAGGAAATGGTGTCGCCGGTTTTACTTTCGTAGTAAGCCAGGATGAGCAGGCCTTCGTCAATAGTCTGCTCGCGATAGGTGGCGCAGGAACAACACTGGCATTGGAGGCCTCGCTCACCAATTTCTCCGGTGGTCCTGAATCATTTTTAATTTACAACCTTGCAAATGGTGGTCCTGGCGGTCCACCTTCCGCGGTTCCAGAACCTACCACCATGGCCCTGCTCGGCCTTGGTCTGCTCGGTTTCGTAGTATCGCGTCGCAAGTCCGCAAAGTACAATTACGCCTAAGCAGTTCAGAGCCTTCAGTCTGTTGCTTCATCGCAGCCCGCCACGTGCGGGCTCTTTCATTGGCGCCGTGGGCGTTGCCATAGGGTAGTCTCCAGGTCGCTGGCAGATGCTCCACGAGAACTTATGCATTGCGTCTTGCACTACCTCACCAATGCCGAGCCCGCTTCTTTTGCGATTTTCAGGCGGCGCCCATCATCCCATAGATTATTTAAGACTACAGCCTCATCAACGTGCAAATGCAATTCTTGGATATGGCGCTAGCACGATATTGGATTTGCCATTGGCAAAGCACCGTGGCCTCCTTGGACTTTTTCTTGCCTTAGTCGAGCAGCGTCAGGACTATTGCGTTTAGACAGCCGGACATCCCTTGCGCAACCAAGGTGCGACAGGCCGGGTAAGCGCAGATGGCTTTGGCTCTATCCACCTCGGCGCAGGGATGTGAAAAGTTCTAATGTGGAGTTTATTAAACTGCTATGCAAGACTGCTCGGTATGACCTTCAATTTTTTAGATCCTAAGACATTCGCAAGGTGACGACGAATAGCTTAAGCAGTGCACGATAAATACGGTTGAGGTAATTTTTCTAATCCGAGCAGGATTAATCAGTCGGCGACAGCGAAGCCGGTGATTTACAGTTGGACGACCGTTCAAGCGCTGAGCGATCCCAAGCACCCAATGCTGCGGCTGTCTCGTAGCTGCTCTGCAGGAAGTCAAGCAATTTCGCATCCGGAAACTGTGCGAGTCGTACGACATCATATGGCAGTATAAACTCACGTAATTCAGTATTGTAGGTTGTCTCATCGGGATGCAATTTGGCCATGTTGTATACCTGTGGCTCTGGGTAAGCATACGCATAGAACACGGGGTAGGGTACCGGTCCGCCGCCTGGCCAGAATCCGCAGCTACTTACTTCGTGCGTGTATGCTTCGCGTGCGACCCAATTGGGCAGATTGGGTACGCCGCCAGGGTGGCATGGGGCTGGGCGTCCGGAAAAGCGAGTGAGGGCAAGGTCGAAACTTCCCCAAAAGAAATGCACAGGACTTGATTTGCCGAGGAAACCAGCACGGAATTTTTTGAATATACGATCCACTTGCACCAGAACTCGCCAGAATCGGTTGGCATACTCTGCGTCATAGGATGCATGGATATGATCTTTCTCGAAGGGGATGGCGTCGGCTATTTCGTTAGGTGTTGTGTGAATTTTGACGTCGATGCCAAGGTCGGACAGATTTGCAAGCAGTTTTTTATAAAAGTCAGCAACTGAGCGAGGTTCAAGTGCCAGCGTTTTAATAGCCCCCTCACTCGTCTGGATCACAAGCCGGTGGTCGATAAAGTCAAAGTCAATCTGAAGCGTGCGCGCACCGCAGGTGATGGGCGATGTGGTCAGGCCGCAATACTGTTCGGATAGGGTTGAATTCCCTATTTTTAAACCAAAATAATCCATTGGCCTCGTCATTCCCGCGCAGGCGGGAATCCAGCAATAAAACATTCCGCGCAGCGGACAATGCAGCCATGTTGTCCCGCTTCGCGGGGTAATTTTCAATCAACTGGATTCCCGCCTGCGCGGGAATGACAGAATTTTTTGCTAATGGACAATCTGGGTTAATTATATGTCGCTCTACAATTTTCACTCGTCTCTTGTCTTGCTTAGAAGCCTGTGGGACTTAAAGGAAATTAGCTGCAAACCCGTCTGACCCGTCCATATTTCACCTTTTTTTGGTTAATAGAACGACTATTGACCTGCGAAACCGACAAAATCTGTCCTCGGCACCGCCGAATTTTTGCTACGATTCGTTGAGTACGACAGGCTCCTAGAAACTTGAATTTTTTTACGATTTGCCAAATAGTTGCATGACGTGTAGCACAGTGCTCAGGCTGGCATGAGTAATGTTTTCCAGAAGCGGAACGATGTAAGGCAGTAATAGCATCACTGTAGCAAAGCCGATTGTCAAAGTAACCGGGAAGCCGACCGCGAAAATGTTCAGTTGTGGCGCGCTACGAGTTAGGATGCCAAGTGCAAAATTAGAAATTAGCAGCGCGCCGATCACTGGCATGCTCAGTTGTAGCGCGTTAGAGAATATGCTCCCACCCCATGAGGCCAGTGTATGCAGAGCGATTGCCGCAGGGACTGCGCTATTAACGGGAAAGGCGCGGAAGCTGTCTGCTAATGCTTCCAGCATAAGGAGATGTCCATTGAAGCTGAGGAAGACGAGCATAGCGAGGACGCTTAAAATTTGCGCTATGACTGGCGTGTAGGATGTGTTCTGCGGGTCATAGAAAATAGCGAAACCTAATCCCATTTGAATTCCAATCATATCCCCGGCCATTTCTATTGCCGTGAAAATCAGGCGCATGGTAAAACCTATAGCCAGCCCGGCTAGAAGTTGCTGGATCAGAATAAAAAACCCAAGCGCAGAAGCTGGATCGACATTGGACTGTACAGTTAAGGTAGGAACCATAATTATGGTCAATAGTATGGACAAGCCGATCTTTATACGCACCGGAACTTGCTTATTGCCCAGGATAGGTGAACTGGCGATCATGGCCAGAATGCGCACAAACGGAAAAATGAATAGGGCGAGCCAGGAGGATAACTGGGCGCTGGTGACAGTAATCATTGCGATTATTTAACGGGTGAGATCGTCATTTAAAATGGCTCTATGTGAAATAGAGTGGATATTCAATTTTCAACTTACCGTAGAAGAGAAGTAAATTCGTTCGTTCTGAGCTTGTCGAAGGATGAGCGAATTTACTTTTCGCTCATCCAAAAACTTCTAGCCAGTCGCTGCGCATCATGGCTTCTTTCTTTTTACTGCTTCAGCTATTTATTTGCATCTCGGCCGACCAGCAGTCAAGACCAAGTAAGTTTTACCGGACGGTGCGTTTGGTATCCATTACGAATTACATAGAACCTGTGCGCAGTTATCTGGGACATCATTACCCAACCAACCAGGGAATGCTGCTGAACAGGCGCTGGATATAATCCAGCATCATGCCCACCATCCACGGGCCAGTGATGATTAACACCCCAAACATGCCGATCAGTTTTGGAATAAATGACAGAGTCATCTCGTTGATTTGGGTGGCGGCCTGGAAAATGCTGATTAGTAGCCCGATGATTAGAGCTGTTAAAAGTGCAGGAGCTGATACCATCAGGGTTAGCTCCAGTGCCTGGCGACCAAGTGTCATTACGCTTTCGGGGGTCATCGTTGTTTGGCCTCAAGTATAAAAACTATGCACTAGCGATCCGATCAGCAGGTTCCAGCCATCTGCCAGCACGAATAGCATGATCTTGAAGGGCAATGAAATCATCGCTGGTGATACCATCATCATACCCATAGACATCAGTATGCTGGCCACCACCATGTCGATGATGAGGAACGGGATAAATATTACGAATCCAATCTGGAATGCTGTTTTTAGTTCGCTGATGACATAGGCTGGCACCAGGATTTTTAGGGGGACTTGATCTGCACTTTGCAGCGGCTCGCTATTGGATATTTGAACGAAAAGAGCGAGGTCTTTTTCACGCGTTTGTCTCAGCATAAATGCCTTGAGCGGTACGCTGCCGGTATCGAATGCTTGTGCCAGGGTCAATTTGTTCTCGCTGAATGGCAGGTAGGCATCAGTATAAATTTTATCCAGCACCGGTGACATAACGAAGAAAGTGAGAAACAAGGCTAGTCCGACCAATACCTGATTGGGCGGAGAGGAGGGCGTGCCGAGAGCGGAGCGTAACAGCGATAGCACGATAATAATGCGGGTGAAACTGGTCATTAGCAGCATTACGGCCGGTAAAAAACTTAGCGAAGTGAGCAACAGAAGCGTTTGCAGGCTAAGCGAGTAGGTCTGCCCACCACCTGCTGTGGCGGTGCTGGTTAATGC
>JBKJQT010000405.1:0-6374 GCA_046593855.1 Candidatus Nitrotoga sp.
GTTCAAGCTAAGAAAGAACACGCTAAACGCAAAGCGGCGCCAGTTGTCGAACCTTTGGTGCCGCCCATTAAAGCGCCAGAAACTAATGTGGTTTTAATTACCGAAGTAGCGGCAATGCCTGTTGCTAAACCTGCTAAACCTGATTTGGCCGAAGGTACCTTGCATAAGCCTATGCCTAAGCCTGGTGATAAGGTTGTTCGGCCTGCGGCCAAAAAAGGTGTTAAAGCCGCTGCCCCAGATAAAGTCAGTCCATGGACCGAGGCTGGTCATAAGAAACGCACTCCAGCAGCCATTGATGCGCGACCTGGCGGTTGGACGGCTGGCCGAGGAAACGTTAGCCCACGGCATCATGCTAAGCATGTCAAGCAAGAAGAAACTGCCCAGCATGCTTTCTCTTTGCCGACTGAACCAGTCGTGCATGAGGTTATGGTGCCAGAGACAATAAGTGTCGCTGAATTGGCACAAAAAATGTCAATCAAAGCCATTGAAATTATTAAAGCACTAATGAAACTGGGTTCCATGGTGACCATTAATCAGGTGCTGGATCAAGAAACCGCTATGATTGTGGTGGAAGAATTGGGGCATATTGCCAAGCCAGCCAAGGCGGATGATCCTAGTGCTTACCTGACAGAATCTGAAGAGCACAAGAATGCTCCTCTCGAGCCGCGCGCTCCGGTAGTTACTGTGATGGGCCACGTTGATCATGGTAAGACCTCATTACTAGATTATATCCGTCGAACCCGCGTGGCCAGCGGCGAAGCAGGTGGCATCACGCAGCATATCGGCGCTTATCATGTGAATACCCCTCGCGGTATGGTTACTTTCCTTGATACACCGGGTCATGAGGCATTTACGGCAATGAGAGCACGCGGTTCGAAAGTGACTGACATTGTGATTTTAGTGGTGGCAGCCGACGATGGTGTAATGCCGCAGACCAAAGAGGCAATCAACCATGCCAAGGCAGCCAACGTACCCATCGTAGTGGCGGTGACTAAGATTGATAAGCCTGATGCTAATTCCGAGCGCGTAAAACAAGAATTGGTTGCAGAGGGTGTGGTACCGGAAGACTGGGGCGGTGACACCATGTTTGTTGAAGTGTCTGCGAAGAACGGACTGGGTATCGACTCCTTGTTGGAAAGCGTGTTATTGCAAGCTGAATTGCTACAACTTACCGCACCCAAACTAAGCTTGGCCAAGGGCATTGTGATTGAAGCTAGATTGGACAAAGGCAAGGGGCCAGTGGCGACCATACTGGTGCAGTCTGGCACCTTGAAGCGAGGTGATGCAGTGCTAGTTGGCGTAGTATCCGGACGTGTGCGTGCCATGCTGGATGAGAACGGTAAGGCAATAATTGAGGCAGGACCGTCAATTCCAGTGGAGATTCAGGGGTTATCAGAAGTGCCTATAGCGGGTGAAAGCGTGCTAGTACTTTCGGATGAGAAGAAAGCACGTGAAATTGCTTTGTTCCGCCAAGGCAAGTTCCGTGCTGTGAAACTAGCCAAGCAGCAGGCCGCCACGCTGGAAAATATGTTCGAACAGATGGCAGAGGGCGAAGTGCGTATGCTGCCATTGATTATCAAGACCGATGTGCAGGGTTCTTGTGAGGCTATTGCACATGCCCTGCAAAAATTATCCACTGATGAAGTCAAAGTTAACTTGATTCACAGTGCCGTGGGCGCGATCAGCGAATCTGACATTAACCTGGCGCTGGCTTCTAAGGCAATCGCGATTGGTTTTAATACCCGTGCCGATGTTGCTGCGCGCAAGTTGGCAGAATCTGCTGGCGTAGATGTGCGTTACTACAATGTTATCTACGAAATGGTAGATGATATTAAAGCGGCTCTGTCCGGTATGCGGGCTCCGGAAAAGAAGGAGGTTATCCTTGGTATGGTGGAAGTACGCCAAGTATTCGTCATCTCCAAGATTGGTACTGTGGTCGGTTGCTACGTAACCAATGGCATAATCAAGCGTAATGCGCAGATACGAGTGCTGCGCAACAATGTGGTTATTCATACTGGCGAACTAGATTCGTTGAAACGCTTCAAGGACGACGTCAAAGAAGTGCGATCAAATTTTGAATGCGGTTTATCGTTGCGAAATTTTAATGATCTTGAAGTAGGCGATCAGCTTGAGGTATTTGAAATAATCGAAGTGGCACGCCCCCTAAATGCCTAAAGGCTATGCCAGGACTGACCGGATAGCCGAGCAGATTCAGCGCGAGGTGGCTCAACTGTTGCGCCTCGAAGTGAAAGATCCGCGCGTGCGCATGATTACCCTCACGGGAGTTGAGGTAACCAAAGATTATTCCCACGCCAAGGTGTTCTACACTACCCTGGACGGCGTAAGCGATTCTATTCAGAAAGGCTTGGAGCATGCAAGCGGTTATTTGCGTAGCCAACTAGCACATTCAATGAAGTTACGTATCATGCCGCAACTGCATTTTGTTTACGACCCGTCGATTGAACGTGGCGCGCATTTATCGCAACTTATTGATCAAGCGGTTGCCAGCGACAAAACATTAAACAGTTCTTCTGAAGCTCCTTTGGGCCGCTTGTCAAAGGAGGGTGAAGTCGACCACTTGCTTCCTCCCGACAAGGAGGTAGCGAAGGACGTTTCGAGAAGATAATATGACCCGCATAATGCGTCCATTAGACGGCGTTTTATTGTTCGACAAGTCTCTAGGACTCAGTTCCAATATCGCCTTGCAAAAGGTACGCCGCCTGTTTCAGGCGGAGAAGGCGGGTCATACTGGTACGCTTGACCCCTTGGCGACTGGTCTCTTACCTGTTTGTTTTGGTGAGGCTACTAAGTTCACCAGCTCATTGCTGGAGGCAGACAAAACTTATTGTGCATTGATTCGGCTTGGTCAAACTACTACTACGGGTGATGCCGAGGGTGAAATTACCAGCATCTCTGCTGTAGAGCTGAATCAAGCACAGATATGCGCGGTATTACGCAATTTTATCGGTGAAATTCAGCAGATGCCCCCTATGCATAGCGCCATCAAACATCAGGGAAAACCATTGTATGAGTACATTCGTAAGGGCGAAACGGTAATACGTGCAAACCGTAGCGTGATCATATACGAATTGGTATTGGAGCGCTTCGCTGGTCACGAGATGGAGATTACAGTGCGTTGCAGTAAGGGCACATACGTGCGCACTCTGGCCGAGGATATTGGATTGGCTTTGGGGTGTGGTGCGCACCTAAAAGGATTACGTCGTACAGCGATTGGCCGATTCGGCCTTGAAGGTGCGCATAATTTGGCGCAGATGGAGTCGGTAACTATGCTAGAACGAGAGGCATACATTTTACCGCTTGATAGTTTGCTGCAGGATCTACCTGTGCTTGATCTGGATGAGGGGCAGGTGACCCGCATTGCTCAGGGGCAGCGGCTTGCCATTGAAGCAGCATTGCTGGACGGCAAAGTTCGATTATATGGAGCAGGGTGCTTCATTGGAGTAGCTGATCTTATGGAACAGCGACTTACCCCAGTAAGGATGTTGTCTAGCGTGGCTAAAAGCGCCGCTTGCATAGAATAGGTTGCGGCTCTATTAAAGGTACTTCTGATAGAGGTGCTTGAGAGAATGAATCGTTCTTGTCCGAATAGACTTGAGTAACCGCCGCATTCGAGAGTAAAATGCGGCACTTTTTTATTTAGTGGAGTGTGAATATTATGTCTATTACGGCGGCGCAAAAAGCGCAAATTGTGACTGATTACCAACGCATTAAAGGTGATACTGGCTCACCAGAAGTACAGGTTGCACTGATGACTGCTCGTATTAACTACTTGACTGGTCATTTTAAGGAACACATAAAGGATCACCATTCTCGTCGTGGCCTGTTGCGATTAGTGAGCCGTCGCCGCAAGCTCCTGGATTACCTTAAGGGCAAGAATGAGGGCAGCTACCGTTCATTGATTCAGCGTTTGGAATTGCGCAAGTAATATATATTAAGTGGGTCGCAGATGCGGCCCGCGTTGTTTTGGGCGAACTTATCCCAACTATGGTCTTACCCCATGGCGCATTTGCGCCACGTTATGCACAGAGAGGCGTACTTTGAGTCATTATAAGAAAACATTAGCGTATGGCAATCATCAACTCACCTTGGAAACTGGGGAAATCGCACGTCAGGCTAGCGGAGCAGTCGTTGTCAGCCTGGATGATACGGTCGTGCTGGTCACCGTGGTAGGCAGGAAAGATGCCAAACCGGATCAAGATTTCTTCCCATTGACTGTGGATTATCAGGAACGTACCTATGCTGCAGGCAAGATTCCAGGCGGTTTCTTTCGACGTGAAGGACGTCCTAGCGAAAAGGAAGTCTTGACGTCTCGTTTAATCGATCGTCCGTTGCGCCCCCTGTTCCCGGAAGGTTTTTATAATGAAGTGCAAATCGTTGCTACGGTGATATCTTCCGATAATCAGATTGATTCTGATATTCCTGCCATGATTGGTGCCTCTGCTGCCTTGGCACTGTCCGGAATTCCGTTTGATGGCCCCATAGGCGCGGCGCGTGTCGGCTATCTTAACGGTGAATATGTACTAAACCCGACTGCAGAGGAACTTACTCTATCCAAGATGGATCTAGTTGTTGCTGGTACGGAACAGGCAGTCTTGATGGTGGAGTCAGAAGCACAAGAATTGCCTGAAGACGTCATGCTGGGCGCGGTCATGTTTGGCCACCAGAAAATGCAAGCGGTGATTCAGGCGATAATCGAAATGGCGGATGCAGTTGGTGCACCGGATTGGGATTGGAATGCGCCTGTTCATGACATTGTGTTGAGTTCAAAAATTGCCGAACTAGCCGAAAGTAGCTTACAGCAAGCTTATGCCGTTCGCGAGAAACAGGCGCGTACCAATCAGGTGGACGCGATTCGTACGCGCGTTTTGGAAGCTGTGTTTGCATCGGAAAATGGTTCGGTGCCAAAAAATCATATTAATGATCTGTTCCAAGCACTGGAATCTAAAATTGTGCGCAGCCAGATACTAAGCGGCGAACCGCGGATCGACGGGCGTGACACACGTACCGTGCGTCCAATTACCATACGCACTGGCGTATTACCACGCACGCATGGTTCGGCACTGTTTACCCGTGGTGAAACTCAGGCACTGGTAGTGGCCACCCTAGGCACTGCGCGCGATGCGCAGAAAATCGATGCGTTGCAAGGCGAATATTTGGATCGCTTCATGCTTCATTATAATTTTCCCCCATATTCCACCGGCGAAACTGGTCGCGTCGGGACACCAAAGCGACGTGAAATTGGCCATGGTCGTTTAGCAAAGCGTGCCCTAGTTGCAACGTTGCCGAGTGAGGATGAGTTCGGATATTCCATTCGCGTGGTTTCTGAAATCACCGAGTCGAATGGATCCAGTTCAATGGCCTCAGTATGTGGCGGCTGCTTGGCGATGATGGACGCTGGTGTGCCAGTCAAGACCCATGTGGCAGGTATCGCCATGGGTTTGATTAAAGAAGGTAATCGTTTTGCTGTACTGACCGACATTCTTGGCGACGAGGATTATCTGGGTGACATGGATTTTAAGGTGGCGGGGTCAGAGCAGGGTATAACTGCACTGCAAATGGACATCAAGATCAACGGAATAACGAGTGAAATTATGCAAGTTGCTTTGAGTCAAGCGCGCGAAGGACGCTTGCATATTCTTGGTATTATGAAGCAGGCCATGCCTACGGTACGTGAAGAGGTGTCCGCACATGCGCCACGTATGATTAAAATCAAGATCAACCCGGAGAAAATTCGTGATGTGATTGGTAAGGGCGGTGCGGTGATACGCGCGTTAACTGAGGAAACTGGTACTACTATCGATATCGATGATGAAGGTAACGTAACTATTGCCAGCATCAGCGGTGAAGGCGGTATGTTAGCAAAAAAACGTATTGAAGATATTGTAGCGGAAGTTGAGGTAGGCAAAATTTATGAAGGGCCAGTTGTCAAACTGTTGGATTTTGGTGCGATTGTGAATATCATGCCCGGGAAAGATGGTTTGCTTCACATCTCGCAAATTTCAAATGAGCGCATTAACGTTGTGTCGGATGTTCTGAAAGAAGGTCAGATTGTAAAAGTAAAAGAGCTGGAGGCCGATGAGAAAGGACGCTTGCGCTTAAGTATGAAGGCTCTTATACCGTCAGAGCCTGGAGTTCCTGTTTCAGAGTAAAGGTTGAAAATATTGTGCGATAAAAAAGCCCCTTGATATGGGGCTTTTTTATTTAGAAAATAAAAATGATTTTAAATTCACGTTACGAATGAGCCTCTTGCAAAACTCCCCCGCCAAGCCAAGTACAAATGATGCACTGACACAGCAAAGATCATTTTTCGTTGTTTTCGCTGACCCGATCAGTTTCGGATCACCATTTACGCC
>JBKJQT010000017.1:0-3108 GCA_046593855.1 Candidatus Nitrotoga sp.
CCTTCCATGAATTGTTCTACCATAATCACACCGTTCTGGACTGAGATACCTGCCACGGCAATGAATCCGACTGCGGCTGAGACGGACAGGTGCAACCCGGCAAATCCAAGTCCGGCAATGCCGCCGATCAGTGTAAAGGGCACCATCAAGATTACCAAAAGCGCTTTACGCATGGAGCGAAATGCCCAGAACAGCAGTATGAAAATCATCAGTACCGACAACGGTACGATGATTTTGAGACGTTTGATGGCACGTTGCTGATTTTCAAATTGCCCACCCCAAGTCATACTGTAGCCAGGCGGAAGCTTCACCTGTGCATTCACTTTTTCCATCGCTTCGGCAACAAAACTGCCTTGATCGCGTCCAAGCAAATTGGCCTTTACTGCGACTAATCGCCCACCTGCTTCCCGCCCAACACGGGCCGCTCCCTGCCGCACTGAAATTTCTGCAATTGAACCTAAGGGCAAAGTTCCCCCAGCAGGTAATGTTATCGGTAAATCGGCAAGGTCATCAACCGCGTCCCGGTAGGGCTTATCCAAACGCAGGGTCACATCGAAACGCCTACTTTCTTCGTAAAAAACGTTGACTGTACTGCCTGCCATAGCAATTTTTATGGTGTTATTCACATCATTGACATTGATGCCATAACGCGCCATTCGATTACGATCGAGCGTAATATTTAATTCGGTTTGCCCACCAACTTTAATTGCAGCTACGTCAGCCGCTCCACGAATGCCATTGAGAATATGGGCGACTTGTTCAGACTTATCTTCAAGAATTTCCAGATCAGAACCAAAAATTTTTACCGAAATTTCGCCCTTTACACCAGACAGCGCTTCCTCCACATTATCTTGTATGACTTGCGAAAAATTCGTCGGGACGCCGGGAATAGCGCGAATTTTTTTAGTCATGTCCGCAATTAATGCTTCTTTGTCAGCGAAATGCCATGTGTCATGCGGATTGAGAGCGGCCATAATTTCCAGGTTGTTCGGTCCCTTCGGATCAGTACCATCATCAGGACGACCAACTTGAGTGGCGACATTATTTACTTCGGAGTATGAATTCAGGATAGCACGCACCTGCCGTTCAACATCTTTGGTTTTATCTAATGCGGTTGCGGGCGGCAGGCTGATAGTCAACCAGATGTTACCTTCGTCCAGTTTGGGCAAAAATTCGCTACCCAAAAGAGGGACTGCCATGAGTGTGATAGCCAGCACCAAGGTAGAAGCTGCTACGATACTTTTACGACGATTGCCTGCCCACAGCAGTAAGTTGCGATAGCGCTCTTGCATTTTGTGCATCCAGTCACTGTGTTTTTCGGCAAGATCTTTGTTTTTTACCGCATAGCTCAATAACGTGGGTAATAATGTTAGTGTCAACAAAATTGCACCTATAAGAGCGAATGTCAAGGTAAGCGCTACGGGCGTAAAAATCTTTCCTTCTACGCGCTGAAAGGTGAATATCGGTAAGAAAGCCAATATAATTATTGCCTTGGAAAATAAGATTGGATGGCCCATCTCAATGCTGGTTTGCTTGATGAGATATAAACGCCAGCCATAAGTTTGATGCGGCGGAAATGCATCCGCCTTGGCTAAAGCGAGCTTAACCATCAGCGCTTCGATCAAAACGACTGCACTATCAATTATGATTCCGAAGTCCACCGCACCGAGTGAAATCAAGTTGGCTGACACCCCTCCGTGATCAAGCAGGATAAAAGCAAACAACATTGCCAACGGAATAATCACTGCTACGGCAAGCGCCGCATACCAGTTGCGCAGAAATAATATCAGGATGGCTATAACTAATATCGCGCCCACAATCAGATTTTCGCTCACCGTGCGAACTGCATGGCGAACCAAGTCAGTTCTGTCATAATAAGGGACAATTTTGACTCCTGGTGGCAATTTTGGAGTAAGTTGTACAATGCGAATTTTGAGTGCTTCCACGATCCTGGTGGCATTTTGCCCTTTGGTCATCTGCACGATACCTTGCACTACGTTATCGTAATCATTAAAAGCCACAATACCGGAACGCGGCCGATCGCCGATGGCTACCTCGCCGACATCGCTAACCAGCACGGTCTTGCCATCCTTGGCCATAATTACTACACGCGCAATGTCACCTGTGGTTTTAAATAACCCGATGCTGCGCACCACCAATGCCTCATCACCTCGCTTCAGTACCCCGCCACCGCCATTGTTACTATTATTACTGAGGGCTTGTGCTACCTGATCGAGGGTTACATTGAATTTACGCAAAAGAAAGGGATTGATATGAACTTGATATTCTTTAACCGTGCCGCCGAAACTGACTACATCTGCTACACCCGGAACTTGACGTAGGGCGGGACGTAGCACCCAGTCCTGTAGTGCGCGCACTTCGTTGGGCGGCATGTCTTTAGGTACTTCCAACACATAGCGATACACTTCACCTACCGCATTCGTAAGTGGTGCCAGACTAGGTTGTACATCAGGAGGCAGGTTGATATTCTGTAATTTTTCCAGCACTTGGTGGCGTGCAAAATAATCGTCGGTGCGGTCGGAGAAGGTGAGTGTAATCACCGACAAGCCAGTGATAGATACAGAACGCAATTGTGTCATGCGTGGAACACCGCTCATTTCGCGCTCAATCGGTAACGTTATGCTGCGCTCTACCTCCTCTGGAGCCTGCCCCAACGCTTGGGTAACAATCTGTACCTGGACATCCTGCACATCAGGGAACGCTTCAATCGGCATATTCTCGATGGCCTGCCAACCAGCAATAATCAATACCAATGTGCCAGCAAGCACAAACACGCGCTGTTGCAGTGCGAATGTAATTAACTTCTCTAACATTTAATTAGAACCGGCATTTAGTTATGAGCAGCATCGCTCGTTGTTCCGAGTTCGGAATTAAGTAACAATGCTCCGCTTGTGACTACGCGCTCGCCTGCCTGCAAACCTTCTTTGACATAAGCATACTCGCTTCCCTGTAGACTGAGCGTAACCCGACGTCGTTGCAATACGCCGGGAGATTGCTCAACAAATATGTAGCTGAACAGACCTTGAGTGACTATAGATGCGTTTGGTATGCGGGGTAATTTCGATTTACCATTCACAATGGGAGTGA
>JBKJQT010000071.1:0-4060 GCA_046593855.1 Candidatus Nitrotoga sp.
TTCGTATGAAAAGCAATGGAGAGAAGCAAGAGCCCTGGTTACTTATCAAGGAAAAGGATGAGTACGTTCGTCCTTCGAGTGAATTCAGCGTGATCGATGAAATGCCTGACAGCGTCGCCAAACTCTTAGCCGAGAGCCATAAGGTTGCGAAACCTAAGGAAGAATTACCTGCAACAAAAAAAAAGTTAACTTCTGGTATTTCCAACAAAGCAGTTAAAGCTGATCTTCCGCTTATGCTTCAGCCTCAACTTGCAACACTCGTAGATGCGCCTCCAAAGGACTCGGCTGAATGGATATATGAAATAAAATTTGATGGCTACAGAATATTGACCCGAATAGATGGCAAGAAGGTTCAGCTATTCACGCGTAATGGGAATGATTGGTCACATAAGTTACCTACATTGGTAAAGGCCATAGATGAAATGAATTTAAAGCCGGGATGGCTGGATGGCGAAATCGTAATGCTTAATGAAAATGGGATACCTGATTTTCAAGCTTTGCAAGGTGCCTTTGATAGCTCAAGCACTCAAAGTATTATTTACTACCTTTTTGATGTGCCATTCTATGGCGGGCGCGACTTAAGATCGGTTCCCTTGATTGAGCGTAGGGCGCTACTCAAAACCCTCTTTGAAAATCCAACACCCGAACAGATACGTTTCAGTGATGTTTTTGATGCCCCACCAGGCGATATTGTGGCTACCGCATGCCATCTGGGGTTGGAAGGTGTCGTTGGCAAACGTAAAAGCTCCACTTACGTCCCGCGCCGGTCAACTGATTGGATAAAACTAAAGTGCAAACAGCGACAGGAATTTGTTATTGGTGGCTATACGGACCCGCAGGGTTCCCGTTCGCTTATCGGCTCACTTCTGCTTGGCGTTTATGATGAAAAAGGTGAGCTGCAATACACTGGCAATGTGGGTACGGGATTTAACGAAAAGACTCTCAAAGATCTGAAGGCGAAGCTGGATAGAATTCCTGCTGACCACAGTCTATTTAGCAAAGCTACTAATATCGATAAAAAGGCACACTGGGTTAAGCCAACACTCGTGGCTGAAGTTTCATTTGGTGAGTGGACGAAGAGCGGGCATATCCGTCACTCTGTTTTCCAAGGCCTTAGAACAGACAAGAAAGCTAATACTATTATTCGTGAAAAACCTATGCATACCATTTCCACAAAGCCTGCACCGCTGCCTTCGCTTCAATCTTCATTACAGGTAACTCATCCTGACCGTGTCATAGATTCATCCACTGGATTGACAAAAATTGACCTCGTACGCTACTACAGTCTGGTCACTCCTTTAATCTTGGAACATCTCAGGGGGCGGCCAGTTTCTTTGGTACGTGCACCTGCTGGTGTTACAGGCCAACTTTTTTTCCAAAAACATTTAGAAAAAAATAGTATGCCAGGAGTCAAACACCTTAACACTGCCCTTGACCCTGAGCATGCGGCATTACTTGAAATTTCGACCGCTGAGGGGATTCTATCTGCAGCTCAAATGAATGTGCTTGAGTTTCACACCTGGAACGCCACAAAGAGTGCTATTGGCAAACCTGACAGGATGATATTTGATCTGGATCCTGGTGAGGGAGTGCCATGGAATATCATGCAAGAATCGGCGCAGCTTATCCACGAGTTTCTTAAAGAACTCGGGCTAAATTGTTTTCTCAAAACCAGCGGGGGTAAAGGCTTGCATTTGGTAGTGCCCATCAAACGTCTGCGCGATTGGGATACCGTGAAGGATTTCTCTCACGCCATTGTTAAACATCTGGCTGCAACTCTACCGCAACGCTTTGTAGCTATAAGTGGGACCGACAATCGTGTTGGAAAAATCTACATTGATTACTTGCGGAACGGTTTTGGGGCTACCACCGTATCGGCTTGGTCGGCCCGCGCGCGTCCGGGTTTGGGAGTAAGCGTGCCTATTGCCTGGGAAGAACTCAAATCCCTAACAAGTAGTGACCATTGGACTGTATCAAATATTCACAGTCGACTGGATAAAGGGAGTGATCCCTGGGCAGACTATAACGCCAGCGGTCAATCTATATCATCCGCAATGAAGGCCTTGGGATTTAAGCCTAAGACGCAAAAATTAACGTAACTCTGACGACAGAGAAAATTCCTATACGCACAAGTATGCATAAGTAACAACAT
This sequence comes from Candidatus Nitrotoga sp., assembly GCA_046593855.1. Lineage (GTDB taxonomy): Bacteria > Pseudomonadota > Gammaproteobacteria > Burkholderiales > Gallionellaceae > Nitrotoga. Next base: position 2,153 of record JBKJQT010000071.1, read on the forward strand.
AGCCTTGCGATCAGGATTCATGCCGTCCGGGATCTTTGGAATACCAACCGCGGTTCAACGGGCAGTTCGTAGCGCAGACTCTATATGCCTGGACGCCCGAGACCAAAGTCTCGGGCGGATGGTTCGCGATCCGGGTGGGTCATTCAGGACGCGGCCGCCCGCTGCGGCAGCTTCCATCCCGGCCGCACGAAATGGCAGGTATAGCCATGCGGGATCCGCGCCAGATAATCCTGATGCTCGGCCTCGGCCTCCCAGAAATCGCCTGCCGGGGTCACTTCGGTCACCACCTTGCCGGGCCACAGGCCAGACGCCTCGACATCGGCGATCGTATTTTCGGCAATGGCTTTCTGATCGTCGCTGGTGTAGAAGATCGCCGAACGATAGCTTGCACCGCTATCGTTGCCCTGCCGATCGACTGTGGTCGGATCGTGGATCTGAAAGAAGAATTCTAGAAGCGTCCGGTAGTTGGTCTCTTCGGTATCGTAGATAATCTCGATCGCCTCGGCATGGTTTCCGTGGTTTCGATAAGTCGCATTCGCGACCTCACCGCCGGTATAGCCGACATGGGTGGAAATGACGCCGGGCTGCACGCGGATCAGATCCTGCATGCCCCAGAAACAGCCTCCAGCTAGAACAGCGCGTTCCTGGCTCATGCTACTTCCTCCACCTGATTGAGATAATCGCCATAGCCTTCAGCCGCCATATCGTCGCGGTGGACGAACCGCAACGAGGCCGAGTTGATGCAATAACGCAGCCCGCCGCGATCGGCGGGGCCATCAGGAAAGACGTGACCTAGATGACTGTCGCCATGCACCGAACGGACTTCGGTACGGACCATCCCGTGCGTGGAGTCGCTCAGTTCGTTCACATGGGCTGTTTCGATCGGTTTGGTGAAACTCGGCCAGCCACAGCCAGAATCAAATTTTTCCGAGGACGCGAACAACGGTTCGCCCGAGACGATGTCGACATAGATACCCGGTTCCTTGTTGGCGAGATACTCACCGCTGCCAGGACGTTCGGTACCGTTCTCCTGTGTGACACGGAATTGTTCGGCCGTCAGCGCGGCAATGGCTTCTTTCGATTTGTGGTAGTTGGTCATAAAACATCTCCAGTTCTATTGATTATATCGGCGTCTGGCTTCAGGAGGGACGACGACAATTATAATGATAATCGCGTTGGCAAAATATTGCAGTTGCGGATGATATAAAATTGCCCTCCACAACACCCAATGAACCTCGTCTCTCGCTCGTACGAATTTGCGTTGTCAAGGGGGCCTCTCTTAAGAAACACCTCCCAGCCAACTGATTTCAAAAAACGGAATTAAGCGGGCTGCTCATTGACGACAAGTATCATTCCCATTTTTTCAGCACGCTGAGCTAGCTGCCGCAAAACTCTTTGGCGATAACATCCCTCAAGCGGCGCGAGTCGTCAAGATTGAAGCACGCGCAGATCCCTGCTCACACTGCGCAGCAATAAGCAATTGCATCACTTTAAGCTACGCGGAAAAGCCACGGTAGATGGGCAGTGAAAACTGTATTCACTGTGCACAATGTTGAAAAACTAGTAAACCACGGTTATTTGAGAAAGGAGACTAAGAGGATGCATCCTCATCTATGTATCGCATGAGTATGCCTATCAAACTAGCCTGATCTACGATGAGAATGTCAGAGAAAATAACAGGGAGCAGGAAATGAAGATGGCGGTTGGGTTTTAAAAATTTCTACCCAAAGCTGAAGCAGGTGTTCAATACGGAGGTTTTCTACAGCCTCGTTAGGCAACGCAATTCCGGCTAGGCTCGCTCGTCTATCCGAGTGCCCAGGCCATCAAAGCGCAAGCCTCCAACAACAGTGTTGCTTGGCTCCTGAGTCTGGACAGGAGGTACTTCCTTGTCTTTACTATCTTCGACCG
>JBKJQT010000074.1:0-2799 GCA_046593855.1 Candidatus Nitrotoga sp.
ATCAGATCCGCAACGCGCACTCAAACATCTCTCGCCGGTTCAAGCTCTGAAAGATTGGCACAAGAAAAAACCTGAATTATTCAAGAAGCGCGTTTATAACCAGCCGGGACTTGACAGGTAGAGGCAACAGTGCGGAAGCCGTGCCCGGTCATGCGGCCTTTATAGCCGATGATCTCAATTACTTTGTTGACGGTGTTTTCGCTTATTGGCTTACCTCCGTCATTTCGGTTAGGGAATAAAATCTCACCATGCCCGGTGAGAGGGTGCAACGCCTTCAATATTTCAATTGCTTGGCTGGATAGCGGCACGATGTGCGGCTCGCATGATTTCATGCGTTCCGCCGGGATAGTCCAAAGTTTCTTTTTCAGATCAAATTCGCCCCACTGTGCGCCGCGCACTTCACCCGTGCGGACAAAGGTTAAAGCCAGCAAGCGGGTTGCTGCCATGACTAGCGGGCTGGCCATTGCACGGTCTTGGTAGTCCATCAGTTTATGCAAAAATTCAGGCATTGCTTCAATCGGCAAAGCGGCAAAGTGTTTCTTTTTTGGAGTGGGTGCAAGCGCCCCTTTGATTTCAGCAGCCGGGTTGTGCCTTGATCGTCCGCTGGCGATTGCGTAAGCAAACACGGCACGTACCCGCTGCAATGTCCGCCCGGCCACGTCGAAAGCCTTGCGTCCTTAAATCTTGCGGATGGTGTCCAGCACATCCGGCGCGTCAATCTCTGCAATGGGACGCGCACCAATGATGGGGAATACTTCCTTTTCCAGTGAGCGCAGCACGTCATAAGCATGGTTAGCTGTCCATCTAGGGGTGTTGAGTGCGTGCCACTCCCGAGAGATTGCCTCGAATGAATCAGCCGCTTCAATTTTGGCTTGCTTCTTTTGCGCCTGTTTCACCGCGCCAGGATCAGCGCCATTGGCTAAGAGCTTGCGTGCTTCATCGCGGCGGGAGCGGGCATCGGCTAGTGTTACGTCTGCATATACGCCCAGTGCCAGCAATTTTTCTTTTCCGCCAAAGCGATACTTGAGCCGCCACCATTTGCCGCCGTTAGGTTGCACCTGTAGAAACATTCCGCCACCGTCCGCCATTTTGTATGGCTTGGCTTCTGGCTTAGCTTTCCTTACCGCTGTATCAGTCAGCTTCATGGAATCGCCTCTTGGGGGTAGGTTTTAATTCAAGGGGGTAACTGTGACGTAATTCTACCCCCAATACCCCCAAGATTGCAATAGACGAGAAAATACGGCATAAAACAAAAAACCCGCGCATCACAAGGAATAGCGCGGGTTTCGTGTACTGCATAAGACAGGGTAAAACAGTAGGCTGGCGGAGAGGGTGGGATTCGAACCCACGGTACGGAAAACCGTACAACAGATTTCGAGTCTGTCGCATTCGACCACTCTGCCACCTCTCCGTAGACTTTGATTTTACCATCAAAGCATAAAATCAGGCAGAATGTTCATATGATCAAGTCTCTACATTCATTCCTTTCAAGAACAAAACTCTTCGCACTTGCATTGCTGAATGTCGCTTTGCTCGTCGCCTGTGCGCCTGAAGAACCATCCAAAAAGACATGGCGAGAAGAATTAACGGTCATCGTGGTGCCAGGTGAGAATAGTGTGGACGCTGAATTCGAGCGCCAGCTCGTTAATCTTTTTGCCGAACAATTGCACGTAAAAATAAAGTTTATGCCCCTGCCGCAAGATCAAGTCATGCAGTCCATTGTGACGAATAAGGCACATTTCGCCGCATCCGGATTACGCAGCAACGAGAGCGTGAGGTTTGGCCCATCCTATCAAACTGTAAGTGAGCAGGCGGTATGCAATGGCCTGCCGCTCCGACGCATGGAGGGGCTCCTTAAAAAAAATATCGCTGTCGTGGCCGGCTCCGCACAAGAAGCTGCCTTGCATGAAGCTCAAAAGAAGTTTCCAGCGCTGCACTGGCACATACGCACCAATCAGTCAGTTGCACAGCTACTGAAAGAAGTGGCGGAGGGCAAGCTGGAATGCACAGTCGCCAACGAGGAACAATTGGCGCTGGCACGTAATTACCATCCCAACCTGGATTCCACACTCGATATCGCTACACCTTCCAAGCTAGCTTGGGCGTTTGCGCTGGACGCCGACTCTGAGTTATTGGCAGAAACACAAAAGTTTTTCACTCTCATTAAACAAGATGGCACTTTGCCCCGCCTGCTGGATCGCTATTACGGACACAACAAACAGCTGGACTCAGACGACGCGGTTGCATTTATCACCAAGGCGCAAACTGTGTTACCCCATATTCGAAGTCTGTTTGAAGAAGCAGCTACTTTAACCGGGATGGAATGGCAACTAGGCGCCGCTCTCGCCTATCAGGAAGCGCATTGGGATCCGCTTGCCACTTCGCCTACAAAAGTGCGCGGAATGATGATGCTGACTGAAGACACAGCAGACCGTATGGGCGTAACCAACCGGCTAAATGCGCGCCAAAGCATTATTGGCGGGGCAAAATACCTGCTATTGCTGAAGGAGCAACTGCCATTACGCATCAATGAACCAGATCGTACCTGGCTAGCTCTGGCAGCTTATAACCAAGGATATGGACACTTGGAGGATGCACGCGTGCTAACACAACAACAAGGTTCCAATCCAGATAAATGGGCAGATGTAAAGAAGGTGATGCCGCTACTGGCGCAACCACTATATTTTGAGCAGACCAAATACGGTTATGCGCGCGGGGGCGAAGCGGTCAATCTAGTGGAGATGGTGCGTATGAACCATGACCTGTTGAATAGCCTGCCTTTAGGCACCGTGCCGCGAC
>JBKJQT010000263.1:0-3965 GCA_046593855.1 Candidatus Nitrotoga sp.
ATCAAGCTTGCCCCCGATCAAGGCCGCAATGGCGAAAGAAAAAGCCACCGAAAAGCCTACGTAACCCATATACAGCAAGGGCGGGTGGAAAATCATGCCGGGATCCTGCAACAGCGGATTCAGATCACGGCCATCCATTGCGGCTGGTAGCAAGCGTTCAAAGGGGTTGGAGGTGAATAGCGTGAAAGAGAGGAAGCCCACACTGATTAGCCCCATCACGCCTAATACGCGTGCCAGCATTTCTTCCGGTAGACGCTTACTGAACAGCGTCACTGCTAGCATCCATCCGCCGAGCATCAGCATCCATAAAAGTAATGAGCCTTCATGGCCGCCCCACACCGCAGCGATGCGGTACTGAACCGGCAATAGTGAGTTGGAGTGGGCAGCAACGTATTTAACTGAGAAATCGTTGGTAACAAAGGAGTAAACGAGGCAGCCGAAGGCGATAACGATGAAGGCTAGTTGTACACGAGCTGCCGGGCGGGCGAGTGCCATTAGCCGCCGATTACCGCGCAAGCTACCCGTTATAGGTAGTACGCCCAAAATTAGAGCCAGCACGAGTGCCAGCATGAGGGAAAAATTACCGATTTCGGGTATCATTTTTCTGCCCCTTGTCCGCTATGAATGCAACTAACCGCTACCCATGGAATGAACGCAATCCTGCTCAGTGTTGGTAGTGTGTTCATCTGCTTCATTTTTTCCAGTTTCTTCAATTTGACTTCCAATTCTTTCATCTTGTCCATCTTGATCCGACAATGTACTTACTAAAGAGACCTCGAAAACTCCTTTGTCCTCGTGAAGGCGACAAGACAAATTCAGAATTTAATAGATGTGTCCTTAAACTCCTGCATCGTATGCTTCTTATGATGTAACGCGACTTTTGATTTTAACATGGACATTCTAGTTTCTTTAAAACAACTTCGAGTAAGACCACTATTCGTGCCAAAAGTATAAGTCTCTTGTGCCATCGTCTCCTGAAATACTCAAGGAGACACGTTCGCCTTAAGATTAATATCGTAATCCACCGTTAGTGGTGCATGGTCACTAAAGCGCTGATCCATATAGATGCTGGCTGATCGAGCGGACTGTGCAATACCCGGCGTGGCAATATGGTAGTCAATACGCCAGCCCACGTTTTTTGCCCAAGTCTGGCCGCGATTTGACCACCATGTGTAAGCTTCCAATTCGGGATGCAGGTGACGGAACACGTCTACGAACCCAACTTCATTAAATAGTTCAGTCAGCCAGGCACGTTCTTCTGGCAGGAAGCCGGAGTTCTTGCGGTTGCCGCGCCAGTTTTTCAAATCTTTTTCGGTATGGGCCACGTTCCAGTCGCCGCATAGTAGTACCTCACGTCCACTGGCGTGAAGTTCACGCAGATGGGGCATAAAGGCGGCCATAAACTTGAATTTTACCGTCTGACGTTCCTCACCACTGGAACCGGAGGGAAGGTAAAGCGACACGACGCTCAAGTTGCCGAACCGCGTTTCAATATAACGTCCTTCGCTGTCGAATTCAGCTATGCCTAGCCCTTCCACTACTGCTTGCGGTTTTTGCCTGCAATAAATGCCAACGCCGCTATAACCCTTTTTTTCGGCATAGTGGAAATAGCCGTGGTAACCGGGAGGGGCTAACATTTCCGGTGTCATGTCAGCGGCTTGCGCTTTGAGTTCCTGTACACAGACAATGTCGGCATCTTGCTGCGCCAGCCATGGCAACAATCCCTTGCTGCAGGCAGAACGAATTCCATTAAGATTAATGCTGATAACGCGCACTAAAATTCTCCATAGGCAAAGCTTGTAATTATAATGGCGGTACGTCTAAATTTTTGATCTATCTGCTATGTCTAATTTTCGCCAGGATTTCATCCGATTCGCCATCGAGCAAGAAGTATTGTGTTTCGGTGAATTTAAAACCAAGGCTGGCCGCCTATCGCCCTATTTTTTTAATGCAGGTCTATTCAACGACGGTGAATCGTTGAAACAACTAACGCAGTTTTATGCGCAGGCCATCCTGTTTTCAAAAGTTCCATTCGATATGTTGTACGGCCCTGCTTACAAAGGTATTCCACTCGCCGCAGGAACGGCCATAGCTCTAGCAGAAAAAGGTCGCAATGTGCCGTACTGTTTTAACCGCAAGGAGGTTAAAGACCATGGTGAAGGCGGTAGCACGGTGGGGGCGGCACTGCAAGGACGTGTGCTGATTATTGATGATGTTATTTCCGCTGGTACCTCGGTACGAGAATCCATAGCCTTGATCCGTGCAGCGGGCGCGACGCCCTGTGGGGTGGTCATTGCATTGGATCGCATGGAACTGGGACAACAAACAGAGCGGAATGAAAATGAACTTTCCGCAGCACAGGAAGTTCAGCGTAACTATGATATTCCGGTGGTGTCAATAGCTACACTGAACGATTTGCTCGGTTATTTGCAGGATAATCCTGCGATGGCGCAGAATCTGCAAGCAGTACAATCCTACCGTGATCGTTATGGGATAGAACGTAAATAAAATGAAAATTTATAGTGCATGTCTGGTGTTGATTATAGTCGTCTTCAGTACAGCAGTTGAAGCGAAACTATATAAATGGGTGGACGACAAGGGCGTTACCCATTACGGCGAAGTCATTCCTCCAGAATATACCAACAAAAGTAATGTTTTATTAAGCGATAAGGGGCGTTTAATCAAACGAAACGAAGAAATAAATAATACAGGGCGGCGCGCTAACGAGGAGGATGAGGCCAAGAAACGTATTGATAATGAAGTTAAACTTGAACAAAGCCGCAAAGACAAAGCGTTATTGAACACTTTCAGTAATGAGAAGGAAATTGACTTGGCTCGCGATCGCAACTTGCATCAAGTAGAGTCACTTATCAGCAGCATTCAGTCACTTCAGAAATCAGCTCGGGAAAGCTTGAAGAATTATCAGCAGGAATCAGAGGAAAGAAAACGCGCTGGCAAAAAGCTCCATGCTTCATTACAAGCCGACATTACTGAGTGCGAGAATAAATTGGCTAAATTGCAATTAGACTTGGTCAAGGCTCAAGAAAAGGCAGCTTCGGTTAAAGCGAGTTATGAAGCCGACAAGATACGCTTCCGCGAGCTGAATGGAAGCGCCAAGAAATAAGTAAGGGGCACGGGCGCGTTAAAATTCTCGTCTTCCCCCTAATTTGTTGCATGGGGAGGCACTTTAGGCAAGGGTTGGCCTGGCTGATAGAAACGTGGAAGACGAGCCATCGTTAAAAACTCCCCAGAGAGTCGGCGGGGTAAGAAATTGCGGATTAAATTGAATCCGACCCTATTTATGAGGCACTTCTGGTACTGGTTCCGGGACAAACCGGGATATACCTCGATTCCTGTGTTCAGAAAATTTGTTGCGAGTCAAATGGGCTGACGCATCGGCTCATCACACCAACCGTCTTGTCGGGATGTGTACGAGCGCAGTTCGCGCCGTCCACGACGGAGACATTGCGCTTTCCCGCGCCTTGTTCGATAAAACGCTTAAAGCATACCCAGACGACCCCAGTGCCCTGCACGGACTCGCCCGTCTGGCCCATCACGACGGTCAGTTGGATGCGGCAGAAAAATGGGCCCGACGGGCAATCGAGATCAATCCAACTGCAGCTGAATTCTGCATGACCATGGTGCGCATTCTAGAGGCCTCCCATAAATATGAAGAAGCACTTGAATTTGTATGGAGAGCAAGAATCAATCCAACATTTAAGGCTACGCTGATTAAGTCTACCGATCTCTTAGGTCGCGCATTATAGTCGTAGTAGAAAAACATGGTAGATGGCAATGAAACAACAGACTCTGTCGATGGCGACAAAATACGAAACTGGATTTGAACAACTTTATCCAGCACTGGTTTAATCTGGCTGACTTTGCCTGCGAAGAAGCGCTCTACGACATCACCAGCTTGCGCCATTTTGCCGGAATTGACCTGGGATGCGAAGCCGTACCGGATG
>JBKJQT010000351.1:0-6914 GCA_046593855.1 Candidatus Nitrotoga sp.
CCCTCGGTTAATTGATGCGCCAGCTCACTTAAGTGCTCGTAGAAATCCGGCTGCTGTACCAATTCAAGCGTAGCCAATCCCGCAGCTACTGCCACCGGATTGCCGGACAGGGTGCCAGCTTGATACACCGCACCGAGTGGTGCCAAACATTGCATTATGTCTCGCCTCCCTCCGAAAGCTGCGGCAGGTAAGCCGCCGCCCATCACCTTGCCCAACGTGACCAGATCCGGCTTGATGCCGTAATGGCCTTGTGCGCCTTGCAGGCTGACGCGAAAGCCCGTCATTACCTCGTCCAGAATAAGCACCGCACCATGTTTAGTACACAGCGCACGCAACGCATCCAGAAATTCGCGCTTGGGGATAATCAAGTTCATGTTGCCCGCGACTGGCTCAACAATAACTGCAGCAATCTCATTGCCTATTGCGGCAAAGGTACGTTCCAGTCCAGCCACATCGTTATAGTCGAGCACAGTAGTCAGCGCTGCGATTTCCGCTGGCACGCCGGAAGAGCTCGGCTGACCGAAAGTTAGTGCGCCGGAACCTGCTTTGACCAACAGGCCATCAGAATGGCCGTGATAACACCCTTCAAATTTAATAATTCGGCTACGATCGGTAAAACCGCGTGCCAAACGGATTGCAGTCATGGTGGCTTCGGTACCGGAACTCACCAGTCGCACCATCTCCATGCTGGGAAGTAGCTTGCACAACAGCTCGGCCATTTCCAGTTCAGCCGCAGTGGGCGCACCAAAACCCAAGCCTTGCGCGGCCGCATCCTGCACTGCCTTGACCACGGCGGGATGGCAGTGGCCAACAATCATCGGCCCCCACGAACCGACATAATCGATGTAACGCTTGTCGTCGGCATCCCAGACATATGCACCCTGCCCGCGATTAAAGAACAGCGGCGTACCGCCCACCGACTTAAATGCACGTACTGGCGAGTTGACCCCACCTGGAATGACGTGCTGCGATTGTTCAAACAAATATTCGTTGCGTGAGCTCATGGTACAGAGTCCTAATTTGAATCTTGCATAAACAATAATTTTACCATTGTTCTTAGAATGTGCTTTACAAGATGAAGTTTCACCGTTTATTTCAGCCCCCAATATTTGATAGAGTTTCTTGCAAAACACATGCGTCAAGTAAACAGGTTCTGGATGAAAACCAATCAATCTTTCGCGTCTGATATACTTCGCGCCGCTTAAGGTGCCAGACACAGAAATGCGTCTGGTTAAACGGGAAACAGGTGAGGGAATTTAATTCCTTAGGCCTGTGCTGCCCCCGCAACGGTAAGCAGGTGTGGACGTGTTAATAACCTGGATGTTTCATAAATTCGCGTGATGATCGCGCAGTATTCGTTGGATATGTAAATTTAGTAGGGAAGGCGCGGCGCTGGCCTTGTTTATCGAGGCAGCGGCTTCTCCCTAGCTGATTAAATTTGCATAATAGACAGAAACTAGCAAGCGGCCAATGCAAGACGCGTAAATTATGGGAAACTTGAGTTAAGCCACTGTGAGCAATCATGGGAAGGTGATACGTCTAGTCCTGCAAGCCCGGATACCGGCCTTGAGCACAGGAATCTCATCAGAGGTTCTTTAGGTCGGGAAATGCTGCGGGTGGCGCATGGACGGCGGGATGGCTAACCGCATCGGTTAGTCAGCACTTCCTTCCTTTTGCTTGTGCATTTCCTGTGTTTGAACATTCCAACGGGGAACCTTGGAATTCGCTCAGGAAAATCTTAATGAAACACCAAAAACTTGTCGCCGCCATTTTGTGCGCGGTTACTTCATTAGCTTACGCAATAACGGAAGACCCTACACTCGAAACTCTCATTGTCACTGGGACGAGATTCGAAGATACCTACGCTGACAAGCCGCTTAATGTATCCGTCATTACGCGCGAAACCATCAATAAAAGCAGCGCACGTACCATACCGGAATTACTTTCGCAGCAAGCTGGTATTTCAGCGCGAGATCTATTTGGCAACAATGCCGCATTAGCCACGATTGATTTGCGCGGTTTTGGCGCAGCTGCCGGACAAAATACGCTAATTTTGCTGGATGGGCGGCGCATTACTAACGCTGATCTTTCAGGGGTTCAGTGGTCGGCTATCCCCTTCGCTTCGATTGAACGCATTGAGATTATGCGTGGCAGTGGTGCTGTGTTGTACGGTGACGGAGCAACTAACGGAGTAATCAATATCATCACCAAATCACCTACACAAGCAGGCAAGATGGGACAAGTCAGTGTGAAGGCAGGTAGTTATGGTATGGCTGAGGTGCAGGCAAATGCTAATTATTTTTCCGGTCAAGCAGGAATTGATTTTACAGCCAATCACTTAGTTTCTGATGGGTACCGTGCGAACAACCACAACGAGCAAACCAATATGCAGGCAAATACGCGGTGGAAGTTGGGTATGGGTGATCTAGCATTGAAAGTCTGGGTCGATCGGCAGGACATTCGCTTACCCGGCGCGCGTCTGGTACAACCGAGTGCTGGCATTAACTTGGTGGCGACTGATCCGCGCGGCGCTGCCACTCCTCTGGATTATGCCAGTCGCGATGGCAATCAAGTTGCACTTGAATGGCAGCAGCGATTTTCTGATGCCGATGTTAATGTAGGAGTAGCACGCCGCACCAAGAATCAAAAATCCTATTTTGATTTTAACGGTTTCCCAAATTACCGCGATAGCGATTTGAATGTGACTTCGTTTACACCTCGTATCAAGCTACCACATTCATTAGGTGGAGATAGCACCTTGGTAGCGGGTATTGATGTGTATCGCTGGAATTATGACTTGCATACTTCGAACGCTGCGGCGAATATTGGGCAGCCAATTAATCAAGTGTCCATGGCCCAGCAAAATAGCGCTTGGTATTTACAGAATACGACACATTTATCAAGAGCAACGTCCCTGTTGGCCGGGGTGCGTAAGGAACGCATCTCTATACACGCGAATGATATTTACAATGCGGCCGCTCCTGGCGCAGCATTTGGCTCTGCTGCTACACCAGGTTCTTTTAAGGCATCAAAAAATGCCTACGAACTCGGTCTACGCCATCAACTTGATAGTGGGGTGGCATTAAATGGAAAAGTTGGGCGTAGCTTCCGCTTCGCAAATGTAGATGAAATCTACGAATCATCACCAATCTTTACCAATCAATTTCAGTTCTTGCGCCCACAGACGGCGGATAGCGTAGAAGTCAGCGTGGAGCAGCGCATCCATGATGGGAACTGGCGGGCAGCCATGTTCAATAGCAAAGTACGTGATGAAATCCATCTTGATCCATTCACTACGGGTATTGGCAATACTAATTTGCCGCCGACACGACGCAGGGGGTTTGAATTGGAGGGAAAATGGCAGGCATTACCCCAGCTTGTATTAAATGCAGCCTATACCTATATAGACGCAAAGTTTTTAAGCGGTGTTTTGGCCGGTGGGACATTTACGCAAACCAACGTAAATCTTACAGATAAGAGAGTACCGTTGGTACCTCGTCACAAGTTTAATTTGGGCGCCGCATGGACAATAAATGAACAAACACTATTGAATTCATCTGCAACCTATGTTGATTCACAGTTCATGGACAATGACGAAGCGAATTCTTTGGGAAACAAGATTCCAGCCTATACGATTGCTGATATTAAACTGGTACATAAAACAGGTTCTTGGCAGTTAAGCACGTCAGTAAATAATTTGTTTGACCGGAAATATTTTAGTTATGCGGTAAGTAGCCAATTTACTCCGGGAAAATATAACGCCTATCCATTACCGGGACGAACACTATTTATTGGTGCGAGCTACCAGCTCTAAATCACGCATTTTAAGGATAAGTAGAGTCGGCAGTAATTACATTACTGTTTAATAAACAATGAAAATACCGCTACGAGCAAGTTAGCAGACTGTCAGACTTGAGGTTTTATTGCTACATAACATTTTGTTTATTACAGATCGATGTGTTTATTCAAAAAATATTAATAAATATAATCAATTTGTTATCACATAATCCCGACAGACTCCTAGGGCCGAGTTAAGCTTAGACTGAACACTGCACTTGGTTGACTGAAAGGGCTGCTTTAGGCTATTCTGGAAAATGAGTAGGGCTGCTTAAAAACCACTGTAAAGTTTCATATGGCATGGCTACTAGAATGTTTCCCTGAACGAGAGAAAGTTTCCCCGTGTTGTGGCTCTTAGCCGATTACCTACAGGACTGTCAGCCCGTGCAATTGTCTACATTAAGCCACGGAGATATCATGAAAAATGATCCAAAAATTGAAGAGTTGAATCAGTCTGTGGGTATAGAGTGCTGGTCGGCGGAACAAATACAGCAAGCACAAATAATAGCGGCGAAGGAAGCGGGACTTGAAGAAATAACATTTCGTGATAGGTCGGACACGCCTGAAATGGTGGTGTTACCGGCGGGAAGCTATGGCATGGGCGAAGTATTTGAGAAGCATAAGGTTACTTTTGCTCGTCCCTTTGCGGTAGGAAAATATCTGGTTACGGTGGAAGAATGGAAACGCTTCGTCGAGAGGTTGCGGCCTGAAGATGAGATATTGCCCGGTATTGGAGCGGGATATTTGGCGGGTACAGGAACAGTTCGCGGGCATAACAAGGTTTTACTCAAAACGCCTACGAAGGCAACTGAATTGCATCACGAAGTTTTAAGTTATGTTAAAGAAACTAACAGCGATTTGCCGGTAACTAATGTCAATTGGTTTGACGCGCAAGATTATGTGCGTTGGCTATCGACTCAAACTGGCCACACATACCGCTTACTGACCGAGGCAGAATGGGAATACGCCTGCCGTGCAGGGACAGTAACTGAATACTACTGGGGTGATGAAATAGGTCACAACAATTGCAATTGTCAAGACAGTGAGAGCGAATGGAGCTGTAGAAGTGCCTCTCCCGTAGGCAGTTTTAAACCGAACGCTTTTGGCCTATATGACATGCTGGGAAACGCATGGGAATGGGTGGAAGACCCATGGCATGAGAATTATGAAGGGGCTCCGGACGACGGAACGGCTTGGATGTCTGATGGCAACCGACAGTGGCGTGTGTTGCGTGGGGGTTGCTGGGATAGCGATCCGCGGGACGCGCGCGCTCCCCTTCGTTTGTGGATTGAACCTTCAATCAGGAACTACGGTATTGGTTTCCGTATTGCCAGGACGCTTAAATAAAACAGTGAGCTACTCATTTAATCTTAATCTACACTTACCCTCCACATTTTGACATTAAATTGCACCAACTAACAACATAAAATATGAAAACCGTCCGAAAAAATTTAATCTGGGCGGATATGCCCTACTCTGGTTTGTCGCGTCCAGAAACATTATCTTGTCTTAAGAAGGTGATATGGTAATCGCTATTAAAATGAGAAATCTGAATGGGAGATGATTAGGTGATTGATCAGAAAGAGCAAAAACATCAGGAAGCCGAACACAGTTTGGTAGCCACTTTGCTGCTGGAAACGGACATGGACTGTTACCTCACGATCGATGGTCAAGATCAAGGTAGGCTGGAAAGAGATTATCCCCGTAGCTTCCTTTTGCCGTTGGGATACCCTCTTATTCATGCTGCTACGCAAGATGGCCTGATGGGAAAAGAATGGGTGCAACCACTCTATCGGGAAGAAGAAGTCGTACATTTCATTCATCTGGCGGATGAACACGCTCAGGCACGAGTAAAGCTTGAAGAGGAAATGCGGGAGCCGCTAGGCATAGAGTGTTTGTCGGTGGAGCAGATACAGCAGGAACAACTAGAAGCGGCAAAAAAAGCTGATCTTTCCGCCGTATTCCGTGATGGACCGGATAATCCAGAAATGGTGGTGATACCGGCGGGCAGCTATCGAATGGGTGAAGTATCTGATAAACATAAGGTCACCATTACTCGTGCTTTTGCCGTAGGCAAATATCCAGTTACGGTAGAGGAATGGAGAAGATACGTTGATGCGAAGAGCGTAGTTAGCAAAGAACCGATGAGCGTTTACTTTGGCGCACCAGGGGATGGCAGTGAAGTGAAGCCTTACGTGGAGCCGGAAGACCCCCCTCATTGCCCCTCTGATAATGGATGGATAGGAGCCACCCTGCCGGTCACTAACGTCAGTTGGTTTGATGCTCAGGATTATGTACGTTGGCTAACTGCCCAGACCGGCCAGACCTATCGCTTGCTGACAGAAGCGGAATGGGAATACGTCTGTCGTGCGGGCTCTGTGACTGAGTATTATTGGGGCGATGAAATAGGCGAGAACAACTGCAATTGCCAGGATAGCGGGAGCAAATGGAGTTGTAAACGTGCTTCGCGAGTAGGCAATTTCGCGCCTAACATTTTTGGTGTGTATGACATGTTGGGAAATGTGTGGGAATGGGTGGAGGACCATTGGCATAATAATTACGAGGGTGCTCCGGCAGACGAGACAGCTTGGACGTATGGAGGTAACCAGCAAGGACGCGTGGTACGTGGTGGCTCTTGGGATTGTAGTCCGAAACTTGCGCGCTCCGCCAGCCGCGCCCGAGCCGTAACGTCAAGCCGATACGACGATTTTGGGTTCCGTATTGCCAGCACATTGGATGAACCGACCGTTTAACTGATTCCCTCCTGTTTTTGACTGCTTTTGACCATTTCGATATTTAATCTCACTTGAATGGCGAATAATACAGGTGCGATCTCAGTTTAATCTGGATGAGATAACAGGTCTTTCGTTTTTGTATCGTCTCAAGGGTTGCACTGCAAGCAAAGACTGACTAAGTTTCGTCATAAAAGTTAATGGGATGCGGCGAGAGGTGATTGTATGACTAATATGGAAGAACAAAAACCGCAGAAAACTAAGCGCAGTCGTGAAGCTATTTTGCTACTCAAAACCGACATGAACTGCCGCCTCATGGTGAATAGCGATAACCATGGTGCACTA
>JBKJQT010000060.1:0-2682 GCA_046593855.1 Candidatus Nitrotoga sp.
GCCACTTCTATTTTCCCTACACCGGACGCGGAAGTGGTAACGGGTGGTACTTCTTCGTCACCACTCAGGGTAGTAGTAATTGCAGCAGCGGATGCAAGGCCGATGCCACCAATCAAAACGCTAACTGCGAATGTACCGATATAAAAAACGGATCGTGTTTTGTTAAGAATAATATTCATTAAATTAGCTCCACTTAGATTAGACAAATTACCAATTTATGACGAAAATGAAGATTCGGTTTTTCTCAACCTGATCTGGAGAGGAATTATTATTCTTACTTGATAGGAAATCTGTGCGGTAGAGCACTTATAGGAGCTAAATGTTGTTTATTACGTTTAGTTAAATTTGTTATTCAAATATTAAAAACTGATTCGTTCACAGTTTTGTAAGGTTATATTATAAAAATTAAAATTCATATTGCCACGCAGACGCTTGAGTTACTCGACGATTCAGGCGTGCTGTTACATCGTTATCTGGTTTCTACCGCTACTAATGGAGTGGGTGAGAAATTTGGTAGTTATTGCACACCACGTGGCAAGCACTGCATTCGTGCCAAAATCGGCGCAAACCAGCCTCTTGATTCTGTATTCGTTGGGCGTCGTCCCACCGGTGAAATCTATACACCGGAACTGGGGGCGCTGCATCCGGGTCGTGATTGGATATTGACGCGGATATTGTGGCTGTCTGGTAAAGAAGTCGGTTTTAACCGCTTGGGAACCTGCGACACCATGCGCCGCTATATATATATTCACGGAACACCGGAGAGTACGATACTTGGTAAACTTGGCTCAAAGGGCTGTGTGCGCATGCGCAATGCTGATCTTGTGGAGCTGTTCGACTTCGTTCCGGTGAATACCGAAGTTCACATTGCCATGTGATCTATAATGTATATCCCATTGTTTTATAGGGGGATGTTATAAACGATTCTTTTAGCGTACGTCTGCTCTCTTGGCAAATCGGCCAGCCTTTATTGCGCGTGGTGCGCGAGGCTGTGTTCATGGATGAACAGGGCGTTTCTGCTGAGTTGGAATGGGACGGGATAGATGGAGCTTGCCAGCATGCACTGGCATTAAGTGCGTCTGGAGATGCGATTGGTTGCGGGCGCATTTCTCCTGAGGGTTATATCGGACGCGTAGCAGTATTGTCAGCGTGGCGTGGCAAACGGGTCGGCAGTTCACTAATGGAGTCGCTGCTTGGTTATGCTCGCAGCCAGCATTGTGCTAAGGTGGAACTAGGCGCTCAGATACAGGCTGTGCCGTTCTACTGGCGTTTTAATTTTACTGAGGTTGGCGAGAGCTTCATGGACGCTAATATGCCGCACATCAAGATGCAGTTACGCTTAGAAAATTGCTAAATTTTCTTGTAGTTCCATAAGATTAAAAGCGTCCTGTTCAATTGATAGCTTCTTCACATTTTTTGATTTAAAAAATGTTGTCCGTTTCTAATCAACCTGTCACAACATTTTAATAGATCGGATAAGGCAATCTCATGAATCGTAGCGCCGCGCCTTGCAGAGATTTCCAGTGCACAGTTTGGTCTTTATGGCTGCTAATCTGCACCACAGCCAGCATGTCGTAACCGCCGTCCGGAGCGGCTGATGCGTTGACTACCATGCCACTGGCCTGACCTTCCATATCCGCGCTGTAGAGTTCGTCACCCGGTTGCGGAGGGGTATCACTTTCGATATGCGCCAGATACATGCGTCGCTTGAGTTTGCCGAGATATTGCATGCGCGCTACAATTTCCTGGCCCGGGTAACATCCTTTTTTGAAGTTGACCGCACCAATCAGTTCCATGTTGGCCATTTGTGGCACAAACTGCTCTTGGGTAGCAGGCATAATTACTGGAATACCATCACGGATGGTGAGCCAGTCCCAGCATGTTGATCCAACTGGACGCCCCGTGACGATGAGTTTTTGCCATAGGGCAGATGCGTGCTCGATAGTTGTGTTGATTTGAAAGCGCTGTTCACCGAGACGAATGACGCCAGTATCATTGTGTTCCGATACCCGATTGCCTACTTCTTCTGCTCCCCAAGGTTCTACCGGAACCGAACCCAAGTATTCCCGCAGTTGCTCCTCCGAACCTTCCCCTGCCCAACCGAAACTGATCTGTTGATCGGTCACGTCTTCAATTTTTACTTTGGAGCGCAGGATGTATTTGGATAGACGTTGCTGGATATCAGCACATAAACTGAGCGGCAGTTGCAGGAAAAAAGCCTTGTCTGCGTCATCAAGTACTCCTTTACGCCAGATAAGGAAGCTGGCCAGCATGCGTCCTTTTGGACTGTTCAGGCTGCTAAATTGGGCATGCCATGGCGTGACGTCACGCACATCGCTGCTAAACAGGTTTTGCATAAAGGTTTCAGCATCTTCGCCAGTAATCTTGAGCACGCCAAGTTGGCTTAAATAGCACAGCACTATGCCGTTTTGTGCGGCAGCGAGTTCGCCTTGTCCGGCGCCAAAATACTGCACTATGCCATCTTGTATTTCTGCTCCTTGTTCCCGCAAATAATCTTGCCAAATCGAATTCATCTTGCTGCCCATTTTTAAGTTAAAAGTGATTGCAACTTTACCACGAATAGCGGTATTTCGGATAAACTCTCGCGCTATGAAATACTTACAATACTTACCGCTGCTCCTGATAATTGCGGCCTGTGACGGCGGTTTGTGGAATAATCCC
>JBKJQT010000137.1:0-8839 GCA_046593855.1 Candidatus Nitrotoga sp.
CGAGGCGCATACAACCAATAATCGCATGGAGCTGCTAGCCGCGATCCGCGCGCTGGAGGCCTTGAAACGACCGTGCCGAGTGGTTATGCACCCAGATACTAATGCCTTGCTGTACATACTTAGAATCGGTATGCAGAACCACTCGGCACGGTCGTTTCAAGGCCTCCAGCGCGCGGATCGCGGCTAGCAGCTCCATGCGATTATTGGTTGTATGCGCCTCGCCACCACATAGCTCGCGCTCCTTGCCCATAATTTGTAACAGCGCGCCCCAGCCGCCCACGCCGGGATTCCCCTTGCAAGCCCCATCAGTATAAATTTCTACTATATCTTCACCCATTGTCACAAGTTCGTTCATTCGGGCCCCGTTTTTTTACACTGCGATATTTCCCTATTCAGCTTAGGCGTTGCCGGTAGCAGCTTGCCAACCAGTCCCTCATTCCATTTTGGCTTGATCAGGTTCATTCCCGGCACATGCTTAATTGCCTGCAAAAAATATACTCCGCCCCACACCGCCCACCAGCGGTCGCCCGCGGGCTCCATAAAATTAAAGCAGTTAAGCCAATTTGGATTGATGAGCGGAGGTGCGTAACAGGCAAAACGCCCCGTTACCACCTCGAACCCCAACAATGCCAGCCAATCCTTCAAGCGCGACAAAGCAATAAAATCTCCACGCCAGGGGAAATTCGTCTGCGAACCCAATATGCGTCGCGCGCCCCACAGGCTACGTGGATTGAAGCCGCTGATGATGACATTTCCCTCCGGTCTTAACACACGCTCAACCTCGCGTAAAATTTGATGAGGATGGGCATTGAATTCCAGTACATGCGGTAGAAGCACCAAATCCAAGCTACTGCACCCGAATGGCAATTCATCCATATCCAGCCGTACTTGCCCCCCGGTCTCGTTCCCCACTATGGCGCGCAGCGGCATACGGCTGGCACGCAGAAAATCATGCTCGGCCAGCCCGAGTTGCAGGGCATTGAAGCCAAAAATATCAGTCACACTGTGATCAAACAATGCCTGCTCGCACTCCATTAAATATTTCCCCGGAGGCGTGGCGAACCAATCATTCAAAGTGTTTGTAGTTGACATGCAATACTCTTTCACTCGAGTATAGCTAAATAATAAACGGACATATCCATGCTAAATATTATTCCCATCCCTGCATTCAAGGATAACTACATCTGGATGTTGCATGACCATCAATATGTGGCAGTGGTCGATCCGGGTGACGCAGCACCGGTGCTGGCTTATCTCAATTTACATAAACTCAAACTTGTCGCCATCCTTTGTACTCACCATCACAACGATCACGTCGGTGGTGTCTGCAAACTTGTTGAATTATACAACGTGCCTGTGTATGGGCCACAGCTTGAAAATATTCCCTGCGTCAATCATATGCTCGGCGAAGGTGATGTAATTGAAATTCCGGAATTAAAAATAAAACTGAGTGTTATGAATATCCCTGGTCATACCCACAGACATATCGCCTATCTGGGCGCTGGCGGCGTGTTTTGCGGCGATACCCTTTTCGGTTGTGGCTGTGGCAGGTTATTTGAAGGAACAGCTGCGCAATTATTTTATTCCTTACAACGGTTGGCAAATTTGCCTGATGAAACAAAAGTATATTGCGGACATGAATATACCGAGGCCAACATTCGCTTCGCACTAGTCTGCGAACCCGACAATGTTCGTCTCAAGCAACGTCAAGCTGACGTGCAGGCGTTGCGCGCTGCCGGGCATCCAACGTTACCCTCGACTATTGCCCTGGAAAAAGACACCAACCCATTTTTGCGTTGCGCTGAGCCAAGCGTCATCGCCACCACATTACGCATGACACAAATTAAAGAGACCGATGAAGATAGTATCTTTACTGCCCTACGCACCTTAAAAAATAATTTCTGAAATTATTTTAGATTGCGACAAAGTCCTTTCTAGTTTATCCTGCGCGACCTTCGGAGAGGTGGATGAGCGGTTTAAGTCGCACGCCTGGAAAGCGTGTTTAGGATAATATCTTAACGCGGGTTCGAATCCCGCCCTCTCCGCCAAATTGACATCCATACTCGTACCCGATTCGGGCATTCAGAGTGTCGCTATCAAAAAATTCAGGTTGGCGATTAACGGCACAAAAGAGCGCATCACACTTGAGGCCAATCCAGAACACAACCTCAATGCTATTTATGAATTGCGGGATAAATTGTGCAAAGATATTCGGCTTCACAAATGACGATTACGCAGGTGGGCATTCTGGTCACTTTTGTGTCTGACCCAGGAACAGGGAAGAAAAACACGCAGAGTGTCGACGTAAACTGGCCGAATTCCTGTTCATTAAAGCACGATGGCAAAGATGCCATTATTCGCAAAATGCTCATTGCATCGGGCATTGAGCCACAAGCACGGTAAGCGTAAATTGTGGCAAAGCAAAATCAACCCTCTCAAAGTTGTGCTTGAACGATTAGGCTATGCTGCTCCGGCAAAAGGCGCTTTCTTTTTCTGGGATGAGGTGAAGGATTGGCCAGCTGGCGCGCTTGATGAATTGGTGACGAGCCGCCTGCTACAGCAAGCGCAACCGATGGCAACAATCGAGTGCGATAGTTGCGAGGATAGATGCAGCAACAAGCCTGTGGTTGTATATCCCGCTCAGAAAGACAAGCCGGGGCGAGCCTTTATTGTATGTGACGAGCGGGATGGCATGGGGCGCATCGGGGTCAGCTTCGACCGCATGAGGAAGTGGCAAGCGACGGGCGAATTGATTGCCGCCGTACTGGCTCGATTACTTGTCCTCAGTCAGCCATCCAAGCAAGCAGTGGACGGCAGGCATTGGCCTATTGGCACGCTCAAGGGGAAGAAGCATAATAGTCCTATGACATTACAGGCCGGACAGTCTCACGCTTTCGCTTGTTGGTCACATTGTCCCGCTCGTGGACGTGCTTACCATTGAGAAAAATGCCCTCGCGCTGGACAAGGCCGTGCTAATCCGCATGGTGGACAATCCGATAGGCAACAGCGAATCAGAAACCCCGGAAGCGCGCCGAGAAAGAATCAGGGCGCTTGTTCATGAAGAGAAGGCAAAGAGAACTAAAGCGTTCCTTCGGGTTGTTGCGGAGAAAGAGGGGATTTCTATATCCCGATTGAAGCAGATTATTACGGGTAAACCAGAATCTGAACCTGCAACTGCACCAGCTAATTCTTGGTTAAATATGCTGCCATCAACAAAACAGACTAGCTCGAAGAAAACCAACACCAAGTATTGACGCGCCTCCCAGCTTTATGAAGTAGCTAGGTTGCAAGCTAGTCCCCTAGCTGATGCCAAATAGCGACATGTTCAACAACGCCCAAGGGGGTGCCAACATGTCGCAAATAATCCAACGGCTTCCTGCCGTTAAATCTGAATCCGGTCTTTCCCGTTCGACTATTTACCTGCGCATTACTCAAGGGCTGTGGACTAAGCCAGTCAGCCTTGGCGCGCGGGCGGTTGGCTGGCCATCGGGTGATGTGGCTACGATCAACGCGGCGCGAATTGCAGGGAAATCCGACGAGGAAATCCGCGCGCTGGTGGTGAAGCTGGAAGCTGCTCGCAAGTCTGCGGCATAAGGTGGCTGCCATGACAACTAATAAGCTGACAGTTTCCGACATCGAACCAGAGGTAACCGGTAAAGGCGGCGAAGGCGGTGTTTCTATGATGACGAATGCCGCTTTTGTGGCGGTGGTGTTTCCGTCTGTGCCCGAGGGCGCATCCGTGGCGGTTTGCTCAAAAGCGGGTAATCCCTGCGTAAACGGATGGATTGCAAACCGTGCCGATGCAGTTATCGAAAATCTTTCTGCCGGGCATAACAACTTCGTCGGATGTTCAAGTTTTTATCCCGGCAAGGATGGCTCGTTCAAGGCGCAAGGCACAGTTTGCCGCCTGCCATTTTTTGATGCTGGACGATCTGGGCACCAAGGTTCCGTTTGAGCGCTTGGCTGATTTTTAATTGACCTGGCTGATCGAGACTAGTCCAGGCAATTATCAAGGCGGGATCATGCTTGCTACCCCGATTACCGATGGTGATGTGGCGGTGCGGCTGCTCACCGCCGTGATCGGCGCCGGGCTGTGCGATGTTGGCGCTACCGGGCCATTGAGCCGCTGGGCGCGCCTGCCCGTCGCATCAATGGCAAGCCCAAACATGCTGACGAAGCCGGTGCGCCGTTTCGCTGCCGACTGGTCGAATGGCAGCCTGACAAGCGTTACACGCCGCAGGAAATTGTGGATGGGCTGCATTTGGAACTGGCTCCGGCTGGACGACCGAAGAAAGAAGCCAAACCCGCTGGGGATAATCCGCGCAGTCTGGGCAATGAAGCAGACGATGTGTTGACACCCAAGGCTGCGGAAAATCCAGTGGTGAACGCGCTCAAGGCTCGTGGACTCTACAAAACGCCGCTGGGTTCTGGCAGGCACGATGTCACTTGCCCGTGGGTGCAAGAACATACCGACAGACTGGATAGCGGTGCTGCCTACTTTGAGCCGGACGAGCTGTATCCATTGGGTGGTTTTTGCTGCCAGCATTCGCACCGCGAGAAGTTTCACATCCGGCAAGTGCTGGAATTTCTGGGGGTGCGTAATGCCGAGGCGCGGCACAAGCCGGTGATTCGGGTGGTTGCCGGTGATTTGAACCGCGTGGTGGATGCGGCGGAAAAAGAGTTGGCAAGTCGCGGCAGGCACTATCAATCAGGTGGTTTGATTGTGTCGGTTTCGACTGATCAGACTTCGGGTGACCCTTCTATTGTACCGACCAGTGCGCCCGCACTGACGCGTGAGTTGTCGGTCACGGCATCTTGGGAGAAATACGACGGTCGTGCGGAAGACTGGGTGCGCTGTGATCTGCCCACGCGGCACGCTAGCATTCTGTACGACGCACAAAGTTTTCGTCATTTGCCGCCGTTAGCAGGCGTGGTGAGGCAGCCCTATTTCCGTGAATCGGATGGGGAGCTGATTACGCAAGCGGGTTATGACAAAACATCCCAGCGCTTTGGGGTGTTCGACCCGCGTCAATTTGTAATCCCTGAGCCGACACTTGAAGAGGCACAGGCAGCTCTAGCTCTATTAGAAGAGTTGCTCACCGAGTTTCACTTCGTCGCAGCCACCGATAAGGCCGCCGCACTTTCGGCCATCTTCACCGCTGTGGTTAGACCGTCTCTCGCTTACGCGCCTGCGTTTCACAAGGAAGCGCCTGTCTTCGGCAGCGGTAAAACTTATTTGTGCGAGCTGATTGCTGCATTCGCTGGCCCCGGCTGCAATGCCAAGGTGAGTTACCCCACCACATCTGAGGAAGCGACCAAAGTGATTCTGTCGTTGCTGTTGACCAGGCCCGCCGTGATTGAATTTGACGATATGGACACAGACTGGATACCGCACGGCACGATCAAGCGGATGCTGACTGCCGAAAAGATTACTGATCGGATTTTGGGGGTAAGCAAGACGGCGACGGTTAGCACGCGGACGCTGTTTCTCGGCTCTGGCAATAATGTCGGGCCAGTGCGCGATCTGCTGCGGCGGGTGCTTACGATCCACATTGATCCACGCTGTGCGACACCGGCTACGATGACTTACAAAAACTTTTCTGTCGAAAAGGTATGCAAGAATCGCGGCAAGTATGTTGCTGCGGTCCTGACCATCATTCTGGCTTGGCGGCGTGCCGGTGCTCCGCGTGCTGCCGTTGAAAGCATTGTCACCTTCAGCGGTGCATGGTCGGAATTTTGCCGGTATCCGTTGATGTGGCTTGGGCATCCTGATCCGGCAACGTCATTGCTGGAACAAGTCAAGCATGATCCAGACGGTGATACGCTCGCGGGTTTGATGACTGCATGGATATCTGTATTTGGTTCATCTCCGACGACGGTACGCAAGGCTGTTATGCATGCAACTGCTGGGGAATTTGACAGTACAAACTTGCTCGATGCGATGCGTGAATTCCCGATTGAAGAACGCGGTGAAATTAATTGTTCTAAGCTCGGATGGATTTTGAAAAAGAATGCGAACCGGATCGTCGGTGGCTTAAAATTCCAACAATCGACAGCGGATGGACGCCCTGCTTGGCGTGTGATTGCGGTCAATCCACCGCCTCCGCCGCCTTTACCGCCTTTCAACCAGCCGGTTGCCAAAACTGTCACGCCCCCACCTCACGAAGTCGTTGAGGTGGAGGTGTGAATACCACTGAACTGATCGAACAGGCCACAGCGGAAGGTGTAATTCTCGCGCTCTCAGCAACTGGCACGATTAAGGCTATCGGCAACCAGTCGGTAGTTGATAAATGGCTCCCAACGATACGCAATAACAAGACTGGCATTCGGTGCGAATTACAACGTGAGTACAGACGTAACAAGGTACTAGCGTTGCTGGAGGGAAAGCGTCTCGCGCTGTTTGTGGATAACGACAAGACCGATCCCGTTATCGCGGCGGTCGGCATTCAAGACTTGGCTACTTTCGAGCTGGCCATTCCCCGACATTCATACGACGGCATGGTACTACTGGAACTGATTGAAAAACATTATGGAGAAAAATATGCAAACACTTGAGAATGATTCGGCCGTGGTTGTATTCCCGGCAACTGATACCGATGTCGCACCGCAGAACAACTACGAGCCGGTGCGCTACAACGCCATGAAGCACGGCATCTAGTCCCAGCTAGTGGTGTTGTCGCATGAGAATGGCGAGGAGTTTGTAGATCTCATGGCGGCGCTGATTGAGGAACATCAACCGGCGGGCATGACCGAGCGGCACTTGATTGAAGAGCTCGCTTCAATTATTTGGCGTAAGCGTCGTGTGTTGCTGGCGGAGGGCGCGAAGATTAACGAGGGCTTGAAAAGTTCGGCGCGAAACGCCGAGGGAGTGATTCCTGCGGCAGTGCCTTTTGAGTGTGGGTTATCGGGCAAAAGCACTGACCTGCGCGATTTAATGGAGATGTCACCGGATGAAATTGCTGAGCATCAGCGCGATACACGGCATGATCTGGATGCAACACAGAAGGCGACGGCAATCCTGCGGCGTGGTGGTGCTGCGAACACCTACGACAAAGCTTTGCGTGCACTGCTGCCCGATTCACGCGACTGGTGGGATGAATACGTTGAGGAAGAGGAATACACGGCGAACGCCGAAGGGCTGGCTGATTTTATCCGCGAGCATCTGGAACCCCTCTGCATGAACATGGAAAAGGAAGCGCGGCACCATGAAGCCATCAAAGCGCAAACACTGGGCGAAGGGTTGCAGGCATACAAGCTGGAGAAGCTGAACCGCTACGAAACACACCTCGACCGCAAGTTTGAGCGCACGCTTGCCATGATTTTGAATCTGAAAGAGCTTCGCAGCAGACGTTAAGGCGCGATTTAGTCATAAAAACGGATGAAAACCGCACAACATGGAAACAGGCTGCAACCCAATATGGGTGGGTCTTGCAGCGGATAACTGACATTCTGGTATAAGCAAATGAAGCTGGTTAGCTTGATAATTTCGGGAATATCAGGGAGAGAAAATATTATGGGTGGAATGGGTAGCGGAAAAAGTAGCAGTTATGGCGGGAAAAACAAAACCGAAGATTCGCTGCCACTGGATATTCGGAACTTGCAACGTAAAAAATGCCTGATACCTGGCCGCTCGTTAAGTTGGGAATGGTCGGTCAACGACAAGCCGGTTGCGGCTATCCGGATAAAAGTGAAAACCAGTAGCGTCATATTCGTCTACCGGCATCGGTCACGGGGCGAAAGTGAATGGCAGGATATTGAGCAGCCGATCTATATGACTCACACATCCTGCACCTATGGCGGGACAAGACCTTGGTGGATCTGCCCATTATGCGGTCGGCGAGTGGCAGTTCTCTATAACAGCGGTAAGCACTACGCCTGCCGAAACTGCCACCGGTTGACCTATACCAGTCAAGTGGAAAACACTTATGATCGAGCACTGCGACAAGCACAGAAAATCCGCAAGTTATTGGGTGGCACGGTAAACATGATGGAACCCTTCCCGACGAAGCCGAAGGGTATGCACAGGAAGACCTATTGGCTGCTGCAAGCCGAACATGATGCTTTAGATAAGTTAACCTTGGTAGGAATAGCGAAGTGGGCCGGTATTCTACAAAAAGTGTGGGAGTAATTCTGTTTCGTAAAATGCGGGGAGTGAATATCGTTGCCAATGGCGGCCTATAACCAGTCAAACAATGTTGAAAATAAAGCAGATATGAGGGAGGACCCAGCTGGAGTTCACACAAATCCCTGTGCATCCTGCCCCCTTTCTGTTTTTAGATTTTAATTTCGTTTATCTGCTTCTTAAACGAAAATGAAAGACAAAGAGTCCTGCGGCGATTAACAAAATACCACTAAAAATTCCAATTAGATTATCAATATTTAGTAATACACAAACCCCTGCTAACACGTACACATCTGGAAGATGCCGATAAACTTTTTTAGGGAGATAGCTCATTTTATTTTTCTTATTTAGATGTATGTATTCTGAGATATATGTATTCTGAGATTAGTTTATCGGCGCCTTTGCATTTTAGTTGAGGAGGAAATGAAATTTTTCAGTGGTTGCTGATGGCTGCCTCTAATGTAAGTTTAGGGCATAGCACCTCAAAATTTGAAACAACTATTAGAAAAGTATTTAACTTTCTATCTTTAGTCGAGACGATAAATCTAGTTAGGTAAATCTATAGTTGATCGGCATCCCAGGGGGAGTGAGGTTTAAAAGAATGGCTATGTCACAGTTAAATAGAGGTCTATACTATCGCCCTATCAAACAATGAGATAGGTGTTACGATGAAAACCGAAGATTTCCAAGTAATGTCGGCAGAACTCGAAAAACTGA
>JBKJQT010000372.1:0-2863 GCA_046593855.1 Candidatus Nitrotoga sp.
CAGTTTTTCGAGTTCTGCCGACATTACTTGGAAATCTTCGGTTTTCATCGTAACACCTATCTCATTGTTTGATAGGGCGATAGTATAGACCTCTATTTAACTGTGACATAGCCTAAAATAACGCAAAATGATAATCCAGTCCTAACCCAGCACTGGATTATCATTGATGAACATCACGAACTCTTCAACGGGTAGCGGAGGGCTATAATAATAGCCTTGGATCTCATCACAGCCTCGGGCGCGCAAAAAATCCAGTTGCTCTAGCGTTTCCACTCCTTCCGCGATAACCTGCAATTTGAACTGGTGGCCCAGGCTAATAATAGAACGCACAATAGCCGCATCATTCTCATCGGTAGCAATGTCACGTACAAAAGATTGGTCTACCTTCAGTCGGTCGAGCGGCATCTTCTTCAGGTAACTAAGGCTGGAATAACCAGTACCGAAATCATCCATGGCCAATTGCACCCCCAGATCGTGCATCTGTGTCAAGAAAGCCATTGACGCTTGAGCCTCACCCATCATGATGCCCTCGGTAAGCTCCAACTCAATGTCGTATGGATGCAGCCCCGTTTCTTCTAATATTAAGATGAGCATTTGGGCTAAACCAGGTTGACGTAGTTGACTGATCGATAAATTTATTGATACCGGGAATATGGCCATTCCTTGCCGTCTCCATTCGGCCAGTTGCGCGCAAGCTGTGCGCAACACCCACTCGCCTATAGGGATAATCTGTCCAGTCTCTTCGGCCACCGGAATAAATTCGGCTGGCGCAACAAAGCCCTTAACTGGATGCTTCCAACGCAGTAATGCCTCCGCTCCGCACACCAATCCGCTGATCAAGTTCGCCTGTGGCTGGTAATGCAACGTAAACTCATGTCGCTCCAACGCCAAGCGCAAATCATTTTCCATAGAAAATAATTGATTCGCACGAAAATTCATTTCTGGCTCAAAAAATAGGAAGTTGCTTCGGCCCTCAGCCTTTACACGATACATCGCCACGTCAGCATGCTTGATCAACGTGTTCATTTCACCCTCAGTAACCTCACCATCAGCATTATCAGGATAAATACTGATACCGATGCTGGCATGGGTGACAATTTGCAGAACGCCGACATCACAAGGAGTAGTCAGCGCCTTAAGTATCTTAACAGCCACACGTGCCGCGCCGTTTGCATCGGTATCACGCAGCAACACGATAAATTCGTCGCCACTGATACGCGACACGGTATCTACCTCCCGCACACACTCCTGCAACCGCAGTGCCACTACCTGCAGTAATCTATCACCCACCGCATGCCCCATCGAATCGTTTACATATTTAAAGCGATCAAGATCAATGAATAGCAGTGCAAATTTCTGCTTGTCGCGATGTGATTCGGCAATTAACTGACTGAGACGGTCATGCAACAAAGTGCGGTTTGGTAGGCCAGTCAGCACATCATAATAGGCAAGAGACTGAATGTTCCGCTCAGATTCCTTGCGTTTGGTGATGTCAACTCTGACCGAAATGTAACGTACAATTTGCCCGTTCGCACCCTTAAGTGGCACGACAGTGCTATCTACCCAATACAGCGTGCCGTTTTTTGCACGGTTACATATTTCACCTCGCCAGATGTCGCCACGGGTGATGGTAGCCCACATCTCGACGAAGAAAGTACTTGGATGCGTCCCGGAATTAATGATACGGTGATCATGGCCGAGCATCTCCCCCCTGCTGTAGCCGCTTACTTCACAAAATTTATCATTGGCCTGAATGATGCTCCCGGAAGGATCGGTGACGGAAACGAGTGCATGCTGATCAATTGCCTGGATATAACTGACTAACTCTGCAGAACTCCGTTCGGCACCTTCTTTTGCACGCAACAACAGGTTTTGAGTTTCCTTGCGTGCTGTGATGTCATGGATAAAGGCACAGAACTCATATTTGCCCTTTTGCTTGACCGGAGATATCGCCAATTCGATGGCAAGTTCATGACCATCGCGATGTAAGCCTGTTATCTCTATACGTTTATTCAGTACTGGACCCTCGCCGGAAGCCAGAAAGTGTTTCAAACCCTGAATATGCGCGTTGCGATACTGTGGCGGGATAATCATATTGTGCA
Source organism: Candidatus Nitrotoga sp. (assembly GCA_046593855.1). Lineage (GTDB taxonomy): Bacteria > Pseudomonadota > Gammaproteobacteria > Burkholderiales > Gallionellaceae > Nitrotoga. The sequence goes on from JBKJQT010000372.1 coordinate 2,103, forward strand.
GCACGCTTCCGACGGCTTCATCCCGGGCCCAGCCAAAAATATTTTCTGCCTGACCATTCCAGCCAGTAAGAATGCCTTCGGAGTTCATTAATATCACGGCATCCGGGGCAGCTTCAATAATGGCGCGCAATCTCGTATCAATCTCGACCAGCTCCATTTCCTCCAGTTTTTTGATGGTTACATCCTGAACTACACCCAGCATCTTCAGCGGAGTTCCATCTGTATCGCGTATCACCCCGCCGCGTTGATGTAACCAGCGTACCGTGCCATCTGGCCAAATAACTCGGTGCTCTATGTTGTATTTAGTGCTTTCTTCAACACAGCTATTCATGGAATTAATCATATATGGACGGTCATCAGGATGTATGCTGCTCAGGAAATCTGCATGAGAACCATTCTGTTTTCCTGCAGGACAGGCCATAAGGACAGAAATATGATCGCACCAATATAGTTTGCTAGTGCAAATATCCCAATCCCAAGTGCCGATCTCGCCATACATCAGACTTAGGCGTAGGCGCTCCTCGCTCTCGATTAATCGTTCATTCATCTTCCGCGCAGCTCGAAGAGCCCGTTCCCGACCATGCACCAGCAATCCTGTAAGTAGCCCCAGCAATATACTCACAGCCAAGCCAACCACGACGATGGATTGCGCCTTTTCTTTGACCAACTGCGCCTCAAAGCTGGGGAGAGAGCTAATACCCATTGTCCAAGTGTGGCCAGCAATTTCAAGGCGCTTGGAAGCATGAAAGAGCGAGTTTGTC
>JBKJQT010000408.1:0-3039 GCA_046593855.1 Candidatus Nitrotoga sp.
CCCGCCTTAATGGTGGTGGCCAGCCCGAGAACTTCCAGTTTGTGGAAAATGAATGGCTTGAATAGCTCCAGCGCCATTTTCTTAGGCAAGCCGCACTGATGCAATTTCAGTTGCGGACCCACCACAATTACTGAACGGCCGGAATAATCTACGCGCTTGCCCAGCAAATTCTGGCGGAAGCGACCGCCTTTGCCTTTGATCATGTCCGCCAGTGACTTCAGCGGACGCTTGTTAGCGCCAGTCATTGCCTTGCCGCGACGGCCATTATCCAGCAACGAATCAATTGATTCCTGCAACATACGTTTTTCGTTGCGCACAATAATTTCTGGTGCCTTCAACTCCAAAAGACGTTTCAGACGATTATTCCGGTTAATTACACGTCTATATAAATCATTCAAATCAGAAGTCGCAAAGCGACCGCCATCTAGCGGCACCAAGGGACGCAGTTCTGGCGGTAACACTGGCAGCACCAACATAATCATCCACTCGGGCTTGATGCCCGAGACTAGGAATGCCTCAAGGATCTTCAACCGTTTCGCATATTTCTTGATTTTGGTTTCGGAGCTGGTTGCTTCTAGATCAGCTCGCAACTTTTCCACCTCAGCCGGCACATCCAACGCATGCAAGAGCGCGCGTATACCTTCCGCCCCCATTACTGCGGAAAACTCATCGCCGTACTCTTCCAGCTTGGCCAAGTAATCATCTTCAGATAGCAATTGAGCGCGCTCAAGCGTGGACATTCCAGGATCGGTTACTACATAAGCCTCGAAATAGAGCACGCGTTCTATATCGCGTAACGTCATGTCCAGGACCATTCCCAAGCGCGAGGGCAATGACTTTAAGAACCAAATATGCGCCACGGGACTTGCCAGCTCGATATGCCCCATACGTTCGCGACGCACTTTAGATAGCGTTACTTCCACGCCGCATTTCTCGCAGATCACCCCGCGATGTTTCAAACGCTTATACTTGCCGCACAAGCACTCATAATCCTTGGTTGGACCAAAAATCTTGGCGCAAAACAAACCATCCCGCTCCGGCTTGAAGGTTCGGTAATTAATGGTTTCCGGCTTTTTCACTTCGCCGTAGGACCAAGAACGGATTTTCTCCGGTGAAGCCAACCCGATCTTGATCGCGTCGAACTCCTCCTTCTGCGTAACTTGCCTGAACAAATCCAGCAATGCTTTCATATGTAACTCCTAAATATTCGGCAGCAATGTAGGGTGCGCTCGGCGCACCAATCTTGAGCGGCGCTCAAAGCGCGCCGCTCCCTACTCTCGATGACGAACAAGATCGATATCAATGCCCAAGGAGCGGATTTCCTTGGTTAATACATTGAACGACTCCGGCATGCCGGCATCAATCTTGTGATCGCCCTTGACAATGCTCTCGTAAATTTTGGTGCGTCCAGCCACGTCATCTGATTTGACCGTAAGCATTTCCTGCAGCGTGTAGGCTGCGCCGTACGCTTCCAGTGCCCACACTTCCATTTCACCGAAACGCTGGCCTCCGAACTGCGCCTTACCACCCAACGGTTGCTGTGTTACCAAGCTGTATGGACCAGTGGAACGCGCGTGCATCTTGTCATCCACCAAGTGATTCAGCTTCAGCACATGCATATAACCAACTGTGACCGACCGGTCAAATGCAACCCCAGTGCGCCCATCGTATAGGGTTATCTGGCCGGAACGCGGCAAATCTGCTAGCTCTAACATATCTTTAATTTCATCTTCATTCGCGCCATCAAACACTGGCGTGGCGAAAGGCACACCTCCGCTCAGGTTACGGCACAGGTCTAGCACTTCCTCATCACTGAACCCAGCAATCTCTGCAGCCTGATCATGCATATAAATCTTACCGAGGAATGTGCGTATTTTTTCAATCTTGGCTTGTGATTCCAGCATCTTGCCAATTTTATTCCCCAAGCCCTTGGCCGCCCAACCCAGATGAGTTTCCAATATTTGCCCCACATTCATACGCGATGGAACACCAAGCGGGTTCAGCACGATGTCAACTGGCGTGCCATCCGCCATGTAAGGCATGTCTTCTACCGGCACAATGCGTGACACCACACCTTTATTACCATGACGACCTGCCATTTTATCGCCAGGCTGTAAACGGCGTTTCACTGCCACATACACCTTAACCATCTTCTGCACACCAACTTGCAGCTCATCGCCTTGAGTTAAATTACGCTTCTTTAATTCAAATGCCGCGTCGAATTCCAAACGCTTCTGCGCCAAACCTTCTTTAACCTGTTCCAATTGCGATGCAGTATCTTCACTCGCGAGACGTATATCAAACCACTGATGACGCTCCAAGCTAGTCAGGTAATCCTTGGTCAACTTGGCGCCCTTAACCAGCTTTTTGGGCCCTCCATTAACCACCTTGCCTAACAGCAACTTACCGAGACGGGTAAACACATCGGCCTCAACGATACGCATTTGATCCGCCAAATCTTTCTTATAACGTTTCAATTCGTCGTCAATAATCTGTTGCGCACGCTGATCACGCTGCAGCCCTTCTCGCGTAAAAACCTGCACATCTATCACAGTTCCCGAAATACCCGCCTGCACGCGTAAACTAGTGTCCTTAACATCGGATGCTTTTTCGCCAAAAATAGCACGTAGCAGTTTCTCCTCCGGTGTTAATTGAGTTTCACCTTTGGGCGTGACTTTACCAACCAGCACGTCACCAACTCCAACTTCCGCGCCGATATGCACAATGCCGCATTCATCCAAACGCGCCATTTGTCCCTCGGACAGATTAGGGATGTCACGAGTAATTTCTTCCGAACCAAGCTTGGTATCACGCGCTACCACTGTAAGCTCTTCAATATGAATAGAGGTGAAGCGATCTTCCGCAACCACACGCTCAGAAATCAGAATCGAGTCCTCGTAGTTATAGCCATTCCAAGGCATGAACGCCACCAGCATATTCTGACCCAGAGCTAACTCGCCCATATCGGTGGACGCGCCGTCGGCGATCACATCGTCACGCGCAATCAAATCTCCCATCTTAACCAGCGGACGCTGATTG
>JBKJQT010000257.1:0-5324 GCA_046593855.1 Candidatus Nitrotoga sp.
AGCCATCAAATTTTATTTCATATACCCATTCAGCGGAGTCCTTTGGAGGCAAATCTACGAGCGTCAAGTTGAGGCTGAAGCATAAGCGGCAAATCAGTTTTGACTGCTTTGTCGGAAATACTAGAAGTTAACTTTTTTTTGGTTGCAGGTAAATCTTCCTCAGGTTTCGCAACCTTATGGCTCTCGGCTACGAGTTTGGCCACGCTGTCAGGCATTTCATCGACCACGCTGAATTCACTCGAAGGACGAACGTACTCATCCTTTTCCTTGATAAGTAACCAGGGCTCTTGCTTCTCTCCATTGCTTTTCATACGAACCAGCGCCCAATGTCCATGTAACTTGACTCCACGCAGTTCAAACTTCAGATTACCCTCACGATAATTTTTATGGGGATCTTCAAGTGGAATCCAGATTCCTTTGTCCCAAATGATGACCTTGCCTGCGCCATATTGCCCCGCTGGAATTTGTCCTTCAAAGTTGTTGTAGGAAATAGGATGGTCTTCCACATGAACTGCCAAGCGCTTGTCTTTGGAATCAAAGCTGGGTCCCTTGGGAATCGCCCAACTTTTCATCGCCCCATCAAGTTCAAGCCTGAAATCATAGTGTAGACGAGAGGCCCAATGTTTTTGAACAACAAACGAAAGAGCTTTCTCATTCGCTTCACCGCCTTCGGCGGGTTCAGAAGTAATGGAAAAATTGCGTTTGGCTTTATAGGTCTTAAGTGGATCTGACTTTGCCATGTTCTCTAATGTTCAGGACGCACTAGATTTCTTCCGCGCTGTCGAATGGGCCATTACCTTTGCCGGAGTTTTTGCAGATTTCCTGGCTGGCGCTTTGTTATCTTCATCCTTATTTTTATCTTTCTTTAGGCTGTTCCGGAGTAGTTCAGCAAGATCAATAATTTGCGCTCCGCTTTGTGGCTGTTCTAATTGTTCAGGTTGAGAAACAGATTGAAGCTCACCACTTTCAGCTTTTTGGTGGACGAGATCCATAATCTTTTCTTTGAAAGTATCGTGGAATTCTTCAGGATTCCATCCGGCACTCATACTATTCACCAATTGGGCAGCCATCTTTAATTCTTTATCAGTAAGACCTGTACCTTTAATTCCTTCAGCAGGAAGATTCAATTCTTTCCAGCTACGAATTTCATCACCCCAGCGCAGCAAGTTTAGGGTTAGCACAGGACCTGATGGAATGAGAGCGGCAAGATGCTGCTTGGTTTGAATCACGACGCGAGCAATCCCAACACGCTGAGTGTCGAGGAGAGTTTCTCGCAGCAGGGCGTAAACTTTTTCTCCTTTGTTGATCGGCGCGGTGTAATACGGTCGTTCCAGATAAACGAAGGGAATATCGGTAGCAGGCACGAATGCCGCTATCTCAATCGTTTGAGTGCTCTTCGGGTAGGCAGCTAAAATTTCCTCCTGGCTCAGAATAATGTATTCACCGTCTTTATATTCAATACCTTTGACGATGTTTTCCTTGTCAATTTCCTTGCCGGTTTTTTTGTTAATGCGCTTGTACCCAACTGGATCCATACTCCTCTTGTCCAGCCAATCGAAATCCAGGCCTTGTTCAGTGGTCGCGGAATAAAGGGCTATTGGAATATGTACCAAGCCAAAGGTGATAGCACCTTTCCATAAAACACGATTACTTGAGGGAGTCATGATCTGCCTTGGGCGTTATATCTTCAGGTGTGAACATATCGTCAGGTGTGAACTCCAATAAAAAATTCACAGATATTAATAGACATTAATTCGAGGTGGACGATTGCTTTACTATTAACAGTTCCTATATTAAAGATTGCGCGAATATTCAAACATGGTCTGTACGGTGGCGTACGGAGCAAGTCATGCAACGGACAGATAATTTATTAAAACAAGATGACTGGTACGGCTTCAAAAGTTTGCATGCATCATGTGAGGTAATATGGGATATCGCTGGGGGAGGTTTTAGAGGCGATGCTATTTTATGCACTTTTGAATCAAACGGCAGCGGCATACGTGTGCACCGCTTAATTTGAAGGGCAGCGCGACATTATGCGGCAGTGGGCGGATTATCTTGCCAAGATAGAGGCAGGGGCAGAAGTAATACCACTACGCGCATAATATGGTTTAGAAATTACTTACCAGTAGCCGTTAAGTGCCAATTGCAGTCGGTCTGTAAATGTACCGAATAACTTTCAATGACCGCTTTGCGGATATTAAGTAAACTGCCGCTGTGTCCCAGATGGAGACGTTCACATGGTGCGCCCGAAGAGATAAAACTGGGCACTGGGAAACGAATGTGCGGTTACCTTAACCAGCATTGGCTCGGAGAAGTGCCTTCACAATTAGCGAGTATTCCTTGTCCGACTGAGCTTCTTTCTCCAGTTCCGCTAAAGCTGACGACTTAAGCATCTCGAGTTGTGTTCTATGAGCTGCATTTAAAGCCACGATTATTGTTTGCATACGTTCCATTCGCTTTTCAAGCAACTCCGGACGATTTAAGGCAATTTCTCTTATTGTAATTTCACCTCGTTCACTACCATTTCGTTGCGTGATTATTGCGCCTAGAGCGATGAGATGCTCATCTGGATTCTCTGAAAACGGGTCTATGAAAGGGGCTTCATCAAAGAATTTCGATGATTTTGCATTGTTACATTTTCCACAGGCAAGCCCAAGATTTGACCATTCATAAGCCAAACTTGGGTACTTGTCATCAGCTTTGGGTTTTATTTGCTCAACATCGCCAAAGTCAATGTGGGTAATACAACTTTCACAGTACATGCACTTGTTATTTGTTGCTGTTGCAAGTGCTTTTTTGTTATCAGGGTGCTTGTAATTCTTAGCATTAAGTGCCTGCTGATTCGGACAGTCCGGTCTTGTCAGCTTAATCATTGCGTTTGCTCCAGCAGCGCAGTCATTGCATTTGGCAGTAATTTTCCCATCCCAATAGATTCAAGCTCAACTCTAAGGTCGTGGAAATATTCTGGCGACACTTCCTTGATTGCATATGTACTAATAATGCGATGAAGGTTTTCCTCAACCCAAACAGGCAAGGTAGAAGATACGCCCAATACTTCATCAAGTATTTCAGCAGCAGTTTTAGGTTTTCCTTGGAAATCTAACAGTATAGATTCGACTTTCTTGTCACTGTTATATTTTAAGGCATAGACAAACGAATCTTTAACCGAACTCACAACCAATGGACTGTGGGTTGATACAATAAATCTAGCTTTAGGAAACGCCTCAATAAGATCTTGCAGAAGATGACGCTGGAGTGTGGGATGAAGATGGTTTTCAACTTCGTCTATCAACACAGTGAATTCGCCATTTTCCTTTGTTGCAAACATGTATATTTGCCACGCAATATCGATTAGAGCACTTACCCCACCCGAACAGGTTTCAAGAATGAACTCATCTCTGCTATCGTTGCAAATAAAAACAATTTCCATATTTCTTATTTCCAGCTTTTGAAACCCCAATGTTTTCGGTAAGACTCTCTTCAGAACATCTACAAATCCCTCAAAGTGACGCACTTGTTCCAAATCCGGAGGCATGATGCTTTCATTACTATTTTTTTGAACCCCGTAACCGTGAATCACCCACCCTATAAGCGTATTTTTCATAAAGAAACTTGATTGGTCATTGCCTCCGGCATACCTTGTTCGCGTGCCTGTTGACGCTTCATTGGATGCGTTCAAACGATCCTTTTTTATCGTTGGAATACTTGTAACCTGTTGATATCTGAATATTGGACGATGAGATGGGATTAAAAAACATTTGATGTCTTGCTGCCCAATTATTGACATCGCATACACTGCAGAATTGTTTTGGGGGATTGTCAGTGTTGCTGGTGTCCCGCTTAAATAAGATATGCTTCCAATAGTATTGTCATTGCTTTTATCGTTACCTTTGTAAATTCGTGGGTAATACTTCACTAAGCCTGTCGAACTTTCAGTACGTGGTGTGGCCAACAGCGGTTGTTCCCAACCAAAATGTTTGGCTAGAATGTTTATAATCGTGGTTTTACCGCATCCATTTGCGCCAGTAATAATTGTTATACGATTATGAAATTGGATTGATACTTTTTCGAACTGTTGCCATTCATTAATTTCAATCTGCTTAAAGTGCATGGCAAAATATTCCAATTGATTAGTTATGTTTGATCACTGGCTCTAGCGCTCCCCGTTCAAGTAACACGGGGGGCTCCAAATACATCAATCCTCAATCTAACAGTAAAGCCACTTTGCCGCCATGGCTGAATGAATCGCTCTGTTTTTCTTGGTCATTTGAATGGCCAGTGGTTCGAATCTCTTCGGGCGCACCCATTAAATCAATCTGAACATTACGGATGATCGTACGCTCTGGGCACACTGTTGCCCATCATAAATCGAAGAGCGGTCATTCAGAAACACTTTTTCTTCCGAGTTGTGACCTGCCACATTGGGTCGATAGCCGCCATTCAAAACATGTGAAAAATATTGGCGAGTCACGTAGGCGAGCTTCTACACTAGCAATCATATAAAACGCAGTCCTATAGCAATTCCCCTGTTTTGACATAGCGCCGTATGTGAAGGAACGCCACCGACGTCATCAGGATGTACAGAGAAAAGTCATCAGGATGTACAGGGAAAAGTCATCAGGATGTACAGGGAAAACCCGCCGTTGCAAACCGGTTTTAAACTGTTAGAAACCCTAGGTGCCGCTCTAATGTCACTTGATGAAGCGGATGCCTATGTCATCTATTTGTTTCACGCATGGCTCAACTCAAGGTTGCTTCTAGAGCCAACCATCAAATAATATTGATTAGAACATCTGGATTTCGGCTTTCGAGGGAATGATGAATCTTACTATTTAATGGCCGGCTCTATATTTCAGGGCGGATTCAATACCCAACGCCAATCAATATCTAAAAGCTGACGCGACCTTCGAAAAACTGGATGCACAAGCAGTGAAGATGAGCGACAATGAGGCCGCCTTGGCACTGAACAACGCAAGAATAAAGTGGAAAAAAATATCCCTGCTTTAATTAAAAACATGCTTGAGAAATAAAATCAGCAAGGCGAAACGAAGAAGCACTTATCAACCAGATTGAATCAGAACAAAGTTCAGTTACTCAGATTAAAAACCCTGCGCTCAGACTGATTCCTGAATTAAAAAATACTGGAGAGTTTTATGTCACAAGGTTTGTGCACATCATGCGGCCATATAGGGGAGACGAAAACTATTGCCAAAGGCAGCACCGATACCGAAATCATCCTCTGGTTTTGTTTCTTGATTCCGGGCTTAATTTATTCAATTTGGCGTTTCCGTTCCCGGCATGAAATTTGCCCAATCTGTGAT
>JBKJQT010000393.1:0-11575 GCA_046593855.1 Candidatus Nitrotoga sp.
GTGTTAATAATCAGACTGATCTCGCCGTTCTTGATCATATCCACGATGTGCGGACGACCTTCTGCCACTTTGTTCGCCACAGTCACAGCAACATCCGCGGCCGCTAATACCGCAGCGGTGCCACGCGTGGCCAACACGGCAAAGCCCATATCGCGTAGGCTCTTGGCAATTTCAACCGCACCCAACTTATCCGCACCACGCACACTGATAAATACCTTGCCGGTGGACGGCAATTTCACCCCCGCCGCCAATTGCGATTTAACAAAGGCTTCTGCAAAGGTGTCACCTACACCCATTACCTCCCCCGTGGATTTCATTTCTGGGCCAAGAATGATATCCACACCAGGGAACTTAATAAATGGAAAGACCGCCTCCTTGACCGAATAATATGACGGAATAACTTCTTTAGTCACGCCCTGCTGCGTCAAAGTTTTACCAACCATACAACGTGCAGCCACCTTGGCCAGCGGAATTCCAGTAGCTTTGGACACGAAGGGCACGGTGCGCGAGGCACGCGGATTTACTTCAAGTACAAATACAGATTCACCCTGAATGGCATACTGTACATTCATCAAGCCGACTACATTCAGCGCCCTGGCCATCGCCTTGGTCTGGCGGCGCAACTCATCCTGAAGCTTTGGCGACAAACTAAAAGGCGGTAAGGAACAGGCCGAGTCGCCGGAATGCACACCCGCCTCTTCAATGTGCTCCATGATACCGCCGACCAGCACATCTATACCGTCACTTACCGCATCGACATCTACCTCAATCGCATCATTAAGAAAGCGGTCAAGCAAAATCGGCATGCGTTCTGGAAAAATATTGGCGCTCTCCACTGCTTCGCGCATATAACGTTCTAAATCAGGCTGAGAATGAACAATTTCCATGGCACGCCCACCCAATACGTTGCTGGGCCGCATCACCAGCGGGTAACCAATTTCTTGGGCTGCCAACACTGCCTGTTCTGGCGTACTGACCGTTCGATTAGGCGGTTGTTTTAAGTCCAATTGCTGCAACATCACGCGGAAACGCGCCCGGTCTTCCGCACAGTCAATCATGTCCGGTGTGGTGCCGATAATGGGCACACCGTTTTTCTCTAAGCCGCGCGCCAACTTCAACGGCGTCTGGCCCCCAAACTGCACGATCACGCCAGCCGGTTTTTCCACAGCCACAATTTCCAGCACATCTTCCAGCGTTAACGGTTCAAAATACAGACGATCGGAAGTATCATAATCAGTAGACACCGTCTCTGGATTACAATTGACCATGATTGTCTCATAGCCATCCTCACGCAACGCCAGTGCGGCATGCACACAGCAATAATCAAACTCGATTCCTTGACCAATACGATTAGGCCCACCACCCAGCACCATAATTTTTTTTCTGCTTGTAGGCTGTGCTTCACATTCCTCTTCATAGGTAGAATACATATAGGCAGTATTGGTGGCGAATTCGGCGGCACAAGTGTCCACCCGCTTGAACACCGGACGGATACCGAGCGCATGGCGGCAAGTTCGCACAGCAGCTGCATCACTTCCCAGCAACCTGGCCAAGCGTTCATCCGAAAAACCCTTGCGCTTTAATCCACGCAACTCCCACATATCCATACTATCCAGCGTACGCCCCGCCAGTGCAATTTCGCACTTGATCAGGTCTTCGATTTGCACTAAGAACCAAGGGTCAATTTTGCTTAGGCTGAACACCTCTTCTAGCGTCATGCCCATGCGGAAAGCATCTCCCACATACCAGATACGATCCGGCCCCGGTGCGCCCAATTCAGCGGCAATTAACTCGTGATCGTTTGTTTTTCCATCTAGCCCATCCACACCCACTTCCAGTCCGCGTAGCGCCTTCTGAAACGATTCCTGGAAAGTGCGACCAATTGCCATCACTTCGCCTACTGATTTCATCTGTGTAGTTAAACGGTCATTGGCCTGCGTGAATTTCTCAAAAGCGAAACGTGGAATCTTGGTCACAACGTAATCTATTGTCGGCTCAAATGAAGCTGGAGTTGCCCCGCCCGTAATTTCATTCTTCAACTCATCCAACGTGTATCCTACCGCTAGTTTCGCCGCCACTTTGGCAATTGGAAATCCGGTGGCCTTGGATGCCAGCGCAGAGGAGCGCGATACGCGCGGATTCATCTCAATGACTACCATATGTCCATTTTCGGGGTTAATGGCAAACTGCACGTTGGAACCGCCCGTATCCACGCCAATTTCTCGTAACACCGCAATGCTCGCATTGCGCATGATCTGATATTCCTTGTCCGTCAGCGTCTGCGCAGGTGCCACAGTGATGGAGTCACCCGTGTGCACCCCCATCGGATCTAAATTTTCAATCGAGCAGATGATTATGCAGTTGTCGGCACGATCACGCACCACTTCCATTTCGAACTCTTTCCAGCCAAGCAGTGACTCTTCAATCAATAATTCTTTAGTGGGGCTAGCCTCCAGACCGCGCTCACAAATCTCGACGAACTCTTCACGATTGTAAGCAATACCGCCGCCCGAGCCGCCCATGGTAAAGGATGGACGGATAACTGTAGGAAAGCCCATCACCTGCTGCACCTGCAAGGCTTCTTCCATGCTATGCGCAATCGCCGAGCGCGCCGATGCCAAGCCAATACGCGTCATGGCCTGCTTAAATTTTTCGCGGTCTTCCGCCATGTCGATGGCCTCGCGTGAGGCGCCTATCATTTCCACACCGTACTTTTCCAGCACACCGTATTTAGCCAAATCTAACGCACAATTCAACGCGGTCTGCCCACCCATGGTAGGCAAGATCGCCTCTGGCCGTTCCTTGGCAATAATTTTTTCCACTATCCGCCAAGTTATCGGCTCAATATAGGTAGCATCCGCCATGTTTGGATCGGTCATGATGGTAGCGGGATTCGAATTCACCAGAATCACGCGATAACCTTCTTCACGCAGCGCCTTACATGCCTGTACACCGGAATAATCAAATTCACACGCCTGTCCGATGATGATGGGACCCGCTCCGATGATCAGGATAGATTTTATGTCAGTACGTTTGGGCATGTCAGGAACTCTTGCGCATCAATGTCACGAAGCGATCAAACAAATAATCCACATCATGTGGGCCGGGGCTGGCTTCAGGATGACCCTGGAAACAGAACGCAGGCTTATCGGTCAACTCGAAACCCTGTAGCGTGCCATCGAACAGAGACACATGTGTCACACGCGTATTCATCGGCAAGGTCGTCGCATCCACCGCAAAACCGTGGTTCTGACTGGTAATCATCACATTTTTACTCTGCAGGTCCTGAACCGGATGGTTTGCGCCTCGATGACCGAGTTTCATTTTCACCGTCTTAGCTCCCACTGCCAAGCTAAGAATCTGATGTCCCAGACAAATGCCGAACAATGGCACACCCACTCGTAAAAATTGCTGCGTTGCCGCAATAGCATAATTGCACGGCTCAGGATCACCCGGGCCATTTGGCAGTAACACTCCGTCCGGTTTGAGTGCCAATACATCTTCGGCACTGGTCTTAGCGGGCACAACTGTGGTCTTGCAGCCGCGTTCGGCCAACTTGCGCAGAATATTGTGCTTAGTGCCAAAGTCATATGCCACCACATGGAACTCGGAACGCTCATTACTGCGGTATCCGTCCTTAAAACTCCACTCTCGCTGCGTCCAATCGTAATACTTGTCACAAGAGACATGCTGCGCCAGATCCATTCCATCTATCCCCACAAAGTCGCGCGCCGCATGCAGCGCCGTCCCCTCGTCTATACCGGTGGCAATGCAGCCGTTCTGAGCACCCTTTTCGCGCAGAATGCGCGTTAGCTTGCGGGTGTCGATGTCGGAAATCGCCACTATTTTATTGGCTTTAAGGTAATCGGACAGCGATTGGGTGCTGCGCCAGTTACTCACCGTCAAGGACAAATCACGGATCACCAGTCCACTGGCAAACACTTGGCGCGATTCTTCGTCCTCAACATTCATCCCCACATTGCCGATGTGAGGATAAGTCAGGGTAACAATTTGTTTAAAGTAAGATGGGTCAGTAAGAATTTCCTGGTAGCCGGTCATCGAGGTATTAAACACCACCTCGCCCACGCACATGCCAGAAACGCCAATGGCAGTACCACGAAACACCGTCCCATCGGCAAGCACAAGAATGGCAGGGTTCGTTTGCGACACCAGATCTCTCCAAGGTAGCTATTAGTCTGAATGTTTCATAAATTCGCGTGATGATCGCGCAAGATTTTGCGAGCTGGGAAATTCCCCATCCCAGCGAATCCTACTTACTTGATTAGCCAGCTTTGTGCACGAACGAGGTTAAGTACCCGATAGAACAACACCTTGCATGGCAACCAAAAACCAAAGAGAATACGTACCAATTTATGAAACATTCGGGCTAACAGCTTAGATGACATAAAGAAGCGGGACGAACCGATCGTTCATCCCGCCATTATTTCTTTGAATTATACCTCATAGCGAGGGGGGTATCAAATGCGAAACCCAATCTGCGACCTTAACTGAATTCACAGTCACCCTGGCAAATAATCAGGCTACCGCCAGCACCTTATTAATCACCACCCGCAGTTCTGAAGTGAAGTGAAATTTCAATGCAGTTAAGTGGCCTTTCTCGGACATTTTTTTCCAAGTCTTACGAAGAATGTTGAGCAATTTTTCTTCTTCAAAATAACTATATTTATTAACAAACTCTACCAGATAATACTGAAGAAATACTAAGCCAACGACGTCTTCCAATATCTGGCTTTCCGGGTTGGTTTTAAGCTTTTCTTTGCGCAACAACGCTTGTACATTAGCAATCATTTCCTCGTCATAGCCTACGTCGCGCATAATTCCACCAGTAACTTCACCGTGAAATTTATACAATCCCATACGCCAACATTTATAACCCACCCTATCCATCGGATAATTATTGCGTGAGATTTTCCAGCGGCAGATATGCTGAGAACGTCCTGCCAGTTGCAATGTTTCAGAAGCATCAGGCTCAAAATGCTTAAGCATGGCAGTCATGCGTTTAGAATAGAGTAGTTCTTTGGGATAAGTCACACCCTCGGAAACATCCTGATTCGGATCAGCAGCGTTAGCGGCATCAAATTTGACAAACGCTTGCTCAAAACGGGGGATATTGGCGATCATGTTGCTATCTTTAGCATCTCAATACAATATTAAGCAAAATGATTGTGCTAAATATAAATTTTTCTCTGTTGAAGTGCGCTACCTAAGCACTTACTTCAACCCAAGAACATCCTGCATGTCATACATCCCAGCCGCATTGACTTGCAAAAAACGGGCGGCGCGTAACGCACCGAGAGCAAAAGTGGCACGACTACTAGCCTTGTGAGTAATTTCGATACGTTCACCGATGCCTGCAAATAGTACGGTATGGTCTCCCACAATGTCGCCACCACGAACGGTGGCGAAGCCAATGGTAGACGGATCGCGTTCACCTGTGACACCTTCACGACCATATACAGCGCATTTAGCAAGATCGCGCCCCAGCGTTTTTGCAATTACTTCTCCCATGCCCAGCGCGGTTCCGGAGGGTGCATCCACTTTGTGACGGTGATGTGCTTCTATGATTTCAATATCATAGCCATGACTTAACACCTTAGACGCCATTTCCAGCAACTTGAAGGTAAGGTTTACGCCTACGCTCATATTGGGAGCAAACACGATGCCGATGTGCTGCGCTGCCGCACCCAACTGCGCCTTTTGCTGCGCAGAAAAACCGGTGGTGCCTATAACCATCGGCACGCCGAGTTTTATACATACTCCAAGGTGATGCATCGTCCCTTCCGGGCGAGTAAAATCAATCAGCACATTCGCACCTTGCAGAGCATCCTCCACATCAGCGGTAATCCTCACGCCACATGCGCTACCAGCCAACTCACCTGCATCCTTCCCCAACTGCGTACTGGAAGTATGTTCCAAAGCCGCATGTAATGTCAGATCATCCGACTGTAGTATGCCTTCCAGCAAAGCCTTGCCCATTCGCCCGCTACAACCGGCAATTGCGACTTTTATTTTATTCATCGCTACTCCTTGAATATTTTTCAGGGCTAATTCTCGCCGGCTGGTTCAGCCGATACAGGCGCGACCATCGCGGGTAGCGCGGGCATATTGCCATCATCAATGCGAGTTAGGTAGTCCCCCTCGAAATATAGCGTCATGCGTTGCTTTTCAAGCAACTTACCCTTTTTTTCGAGCCGATAGACATAATCCCAACGGCTCGCATGGAAGGCGTCATTGACCAGTGGCGTACCAAGGACAGCTTGCACCTGCAATCGCGTCATACCCAACTTGAGCTTATGACGCATCTCAGGCGTAACCATATTGCCTTGATTAATTTCCATCTTGTGAGCAGTGAACGAGGGTAGCTTGGGCATACTCATTTCACTGCACGAAACGAGCAACACAGAGACAACAATCAACTTAATGCGCATAGTAAAAGCCATTGATATTGGAACTTCAGCATGATACATCAAGCTGCTTTAGGACGACAGATCGAGTCCCGCCTCAAGCATTTCAGCCGCATGTTTGCGCGTGGTATCAGTAATTCTTACTCCGCCCAACATTCGTGCAATTTCCTCGACACGTTCCGCCTGATTAAGGATAGATATAGTACTCACAGTAGCACCGTTTCCGCTGGACTTGCTTACCTGCCATTGTGCATCCGCCATCGCTGCCACCTGCGGCAAATGCGTTACGCACATCACTTGATGACGCTGTCCCAAGCGCTTTAGCAAAGCACCAACAATTTCCGCCACACGCCCACCTATGCCACTATCCACTTCGTCAAAGATCAACGTGGGCACGGTGGCTGCCTGACTAGCGGCCACCTGTATCGCCAGACTGATACGCGATAATTCGCCTCCAGAAGCAACTTTTGCCAAGCTTCGCAACGGCGAACCGGGATTGATCGCCACCTGAAACTCGAGCACTTCCAGTCCCTGTGCATTTCCTTCAGCAAGCGGTTTCAGTGCCACGACGAAGTTGCCGCCCTGCATGGCCAGAGTCTGCATTGCAGAGGAAATCTCACGCGATAATTTTTCAGCTGCTTTCTTGCGCGCCGCACCCAATTTTTTCGCGGCGGATAGATACTGTTCACGTGCGGCAGCCTCTTGCTGCGCTAATGCGGCAAGGTCAGCATCGCTGCCCAGATCATCCAGCCGCGCGACAATGCGCTGCAAGACTCCGGGCAATTGCTTCGGCATTACCCGATATTTGCGCGACGCATCCACCACCGCAGCCATGCGCTGTTCCTGCTCACGTAATTTTTGCGGGTCAACATCCACTTTCTGTGGATAGTGACGTAATGAGTACACGGCTTCCTGCAAATCGTTTTGGGCACTTTCCACCAAATTAAGCGTGTCCAGCAAGGATCCGTCGAATTCAATGCCTACGCGTAAACGGACAGCAAGCGCATTCAATTGCACAAGACAGGCAATATCGGCTTCACTTAATATTTCCACGCCAAACTGTGCGGTTTCCAACAAGTCAGCGGCGTGCGACAGCCGCGCATAATCGGCCTGTAAGTCCATCCATGCCTGTACGCTGAAATTCAGCATTTCCAGCTCGCGTCGCTGGAACAACAGTAATTCACGCTCGCTAGCCACCGCTTCAGCACTTTGCTCCAGTTTAGTATGGCGGCGAAGCAAGGTTTGCCACGCGCGGAATAATCCCGCCAACTCTGCCACCTCGCTTATCAAACCGGCATAGCCATCCAGCAGATCGCGCTGAACATCGGGACGCAACAAGGATTGATGTGCATGCTGACCGTGGATATCGAGCAGATACTCACCCGCATCGCGCATCTGTTGCAACGTGGCGCTACGCCCATTAATGAAACCACGCGACCGTCCGTGGGCATCCAACACCCTACGCAGCAAACATACATTCGCATCACCTACCAACTCTTGCTCGCGCAACCAGGATTGCAAATCGGGCAAGGCGGCTATATCGAATTCCGTACTGATCTCGGCGCGCTCACAACCGCTACGCACCATGCCCACATCGCCACGCTCACCCAACGCCAACGACAATGCATCAATCAAAATGGATTTACCCGCACCCGTCTCACCAGTGAGCGCGGTAAAACCGGAGGAAAAATCGAGTTCAAGGTAATCAACAATGACAAAGTCGCGGATACTAAGAAACTTCAACATTACAATGTTTTATTCCAGAGCAATTTTTCACGCAATGTACGGTAATAGCTATGTCCTACTGGATGCAATAGACAAGCCAGCTTTGGATGACGTCTCACCACCACTTTGTCATTTTCCTGCAAGTCAAAATAGGCATGGCTATCAAAATGCACGCGCGCATCAGAAATGCGGTGCGGCAAAATTTCCAACAGGGATTCGCTTTTAACAACGATGGGACGATTGCTTAAAGTATGCGGACAGACAGGAACCAGAGCGATAAGGTCGAGTGAAGGATGCAAGATAGGGCCGCCTGCAGATAACGCATACGCTGTAGAGCCGGTAGGGGTCGCCACAATCAAACCATCTGCACGCTGAAGATATAGATACTCATCGTCGATACGCACCTCGAATTCAATCATGCTGCTAATATTGCCGCGGTGCAACACCACTTCGTTAAACGCTAGCGAATTAAAAACCGCTACCCCATCGCGCAAAATACAGGTAGACAATAGCATGCGCTGCTCAGTAACGAAATTGCCGCCCAGCATAGCGGCTATGGTTTGCTGCATGGTATCAAGCGAAATGTCAGTAAGAAAACCTAACCGCCCCTGATTCACTCCCACTAACGGAATGCCGAGGAGGGCCAAGGTACGCGCAATGTTCAACATGGTTCCATCGCCGCCCAGCACGATGGCCAGATCTACCTCATCCCCCATCGTGTCCAGAGCCATAACTCTATAGTCGTGCTGCTCTAGGTGCTCGGCCGTGAGACTATCCACCACGACAGAAACATCTTGCTCGGAAAGAAATGCAGCCAACCGCAGCAGCGGCCCGGTAATTTCCGGCGTCTTGTATTTTCCGATCAGAGCGACAGTTTTAAAAGGGAATTTCATAACATAAATTGTGACTCTCTATATCTTTCTGGCAACACTCCCTTCGGCATCCTCTTCGAATTTGGAATTAAATTTGGAATTAATAGAGTTCAATTCTCATTCAGAGCATAAATTTATCAAATATAAACCATGGGTTAAATTAATCCATAACAAGAATTTAATTTCAAAGCACAAAACTCAAACATCACGGCCGAATCAGAGAAACACGCTATTACCACTCTGCATATTATTCGAGGTACCCGATAGCCAACCAAACGCTGATTTGAGGCAAATAACTTACTCCCCCTTTTGTAAGCAAATAAAAAAAAGACTAAGTCAAATTTAACAAATATAAATTGCTCCCACTTTATGGGAGCGTTCTAGCTAGACGGAACCCGACCTTGTATTCATAACGTTTTATCTCTTCGTTCCCCATACGATATGCTGAGCGCATAAAGTTCGAAGTGTATTTCCAGGAGCCACCACGAATAACACGTCCTACAGACCTATCATTTCCAGATGTTTTTTGCACCCACGCACTTCCATTCTTTGGCGCACCTTTATAATTATTATGATAAGTATCCTCCGTCCATTCCCACACATTGCCTAGCATGTCGTATAAACCAAAAGCATTGGGCTGGAAGCTACCTACCGGGGCAGATGATGCGCCCTCCCAGGGAGTGGCAGACCCATCCCACTTGTTGCCACAATCACTACAGTTTGCATTGTTACGCCCGACCTCATTGCCCCAGTAAAAAGCAGTTGTCGTACCAGCGCGGGCGGCATATTCCCATTCCGCTTCGGTCGGGAGACGGTAGTTTTTTCCGGTTTTCTTCGATAACCATTGGACGTAGGCTTGAGCATCAAACCAACTGACACAGGAAACCGGACGGTTATCAAACTCGCTGTCGCCAACAAGGTCTTTACGGAAGTTAAAGTCGCTCGAATTGCGGCCAACACGTCCTTCAACCCAACCACTTTCATTGACTGCCCAACATGTTCCTGCATCATGTTTTGTCTCGCCTACAAATTCTGCATACTGACTTCGAGTAACTTCAGTTTTGCCTAAGGCAAAAGACGGTAGAGTGACCCTATGAAGAGGGCCTTCATCAACGCCGTGTCCGGCCTCATTATCCGGCGAACCCATGTCAAAACTTCCTGCAGGGATGACTATCATTTCTGGGCAGCCGGGACAATCTTTGAACATTCCCTTTTTAACCTCAACCTGCTCAGGTTCCCTCCGTTTACCTGCGGCGTTAAGTTGCGCCGCACCCAGTTGAACCTCGATCTTCTTAATCGCACCGTCTCCCACACGGAATTCTTGTTCGAATGTACGATCATTAAAAGCATCAACTTTCTTTTGCACCCGCAACTTCAAGGTGCCTTCAGGCACTTGCACGTCTAGTGGGCATACGCCCTTGAGTTGATCGTCGACGAACACTTCAGCGTCCATATCATCGATTTTACAGGTAACACTCAGCAACGACCCTTTTTTCGCCTCAGCCTGCTCCCGATTTAACTGCGCTGAGTCTTGCGTGCCTTCGGCATTCTTTTGCGGCACACCCAATGACACTTCAACTGTTTTAATCACGTTATCGCCCATGCGAACATCTTGCTCGAATATACGTGCACTGGAAGCATCAACTTTCTTTTGCACCTTCAACTTTAATGTCCCTTCTGGTACCAGCACATCCACAGGGCATTCACCCTTGAATTTACCATTAACCAATACATCAGCACCTACGTCATCACCTTTACAGGTTACACTCAGCGTAGAGTCAGCCGCATATACGTCAGCGAATGTCGCCAGGGTTACGACTAGTAGGGTTGAAATATAAACTGATTTCATGGTTTCTCCGTTTAAAAAAATGATTGAGGTGGAAATTTTATTCATCTTTAAATCTTTACCGCCATTATTTATGGGCAGCAAAATGCGTTAAACTCGTCATCGTTGAGACTGGCTTGATGCAGAATGGCGCGTAATGTACCACGGGCAAGTTCATTATTGTCAGGAACTACCAATTGAAAAATAGTTAGTAGCCAGCAGGATAATTTTGGGGTGGTATTGGATTTTTTGAAAACAACCGCCTAGAGCAATCCATCTCCATAACCAGGCTGTCCAACAATAATTGTTGTTTTGTGGTTTCGTTTGTAGTTCCTCTGTTAAACAAATAAATTTTTTCCTACTGACCTCGAGGGCTTGGGGCCATAGACCATTGGAGCATAAATTATTTGATATATCAAAAAATATTAAAATTAAATTATATGGAGATATATCAAGTACAGAACAACATTAGAATTAACTTCCAACTTACCAATTCGATATAATGATTACTTGTGAATCCACCGTCTGTGCATTATATTTTTATGAAATAGTAGAAATATTTGTGCACAGCATAGATGAAGCTTGAATTCTTGACGAGTTCATTAAATGTTAATGTCAGCGCTAAGTAGTAATGTCCCCTTTCTCCCAAGTAGAAATGTCCCCTGAGTGATTAGACTCAGCGCCTGTGAAAACCAGAGGCGGGCATTTTGAAATGGACGACATGATGA
>JBKJQT010000105.1:0-6933 GCA_046593855.1 Candidatus Nitrotoga sp.
ATTGGAAAAGTGGTCTATCCTCCTCTTGGCATCACCTTTTTACGCATCTTCGATACGTCGATCACATCATTCCTTATTACGACAGCAATGATCATCCCGACGCCCTGATATATTCCAGTTTTCCCATATAAGACCGTAACACCTCAGGTACAACAATACTCCCATCGGCTTGCTGGTAATTCTCCAGGAGAGCGACCAATGTACGCCCTACCGCAAGACCAGAACCATTTACGGTATGCAGCAATTCTGGCTTCCCTTGTTCATTTCGAAAGCGCGCCTGCATACGTCGTGCCTGGAAGGCTTCAAAATTGGAGCAGGAAGAAATCTCGCGGTAGGCATTCTGGGCCGGCAACCAAACTTCTATGTCGTAAGTCATTGCGGCAGAAAAGCCCATATCACCCGTACATAGTTTCATTACCCGGTATGGCAAGGCTAGTTTTTTCAAAATCGTTTCGGCATGGGCTAGCAATTGTTCCAGCGCGTCATAGGATTGATCAGGATGCACAATCTGCACCAACTCCACCTTGTCGAATTGATGCTGACGGATCATGCCACGCGTATCACGCCCGTAGGAGCCGGCCTCGCTGCGGAAGCAGGGGGTATGCGCCACAAACTTCAGCGGCAGTTTCTCAAGTGATGTGATGCTGTCACGCACCATATTGGTCACCGGAACTTCAGCCGTAGGTATTAAGTAAAATTTATGCTGTTTTTTCGAGCTCAACGAAATACCCCGAATTCCCGTTTCTTTTAAGACTCTTTCGTCTTCGTGTTCCATTCTTTCAATCTGCTCAAAATCGGCAGTGGTATATACAGAGCTGGCATTTACAGAAAACAGATCCTCCGCGAACTTAGGAAGCTGCCCGGTGCCACGCATGGAGTCTGCATTTACCAGATAGGGCACATACACTTCGGTATAGCCGTGCTGCTCGGTATGGATGTCCAGCATAAACTGCGCCAGTGCACGATGCAAGCGCGCCAGCGGGCCTTTTAACAGTGAGAAGCGCGCGCCGCTGATTTTGGTGGCAGTTTCGAAATCCAGCCCACCCACGTCCTCGCCCACACTGACGTGATCCTTAACTTCAAAATCAAATTTAGGCGGCGATCCTATGCGGCGCATTTCAACATTGTCGGCCTCTGACTCTCCTACCGGCACACTGATGTGCGGTGTGTTAGGAATAACCGAGAGGAAATCCTGCAAATCTTGCTGCACATGCTCAAGTTGTGCCTCAAGTTCCTTAAGCTCATCACCCAAGCCGACCACGTCCGCCATGATGGTCGACACATCCTCGCCCTTGGCCTTGCCCATACCAATCTGTTTGGAACTAGCATTGCGCTTGGCTTGTAGCTCTTGCGTGCGTGTTTGAATAGTTTTACGTGCACTCTCCAGCTGCCCGAAACGAGTCGTATCCAGCGGGTAACCCCGTGTTGCCAGACGTACCGCTACACCGTCCAGATCATTGCGTAATGCTTGTAGGTCTAACATGCTCCCCTCCAACGCGATGCACCCCTTACTCGGTTACACGCTGTAATCATTTTTCATTTCTCTTTGCCGCAGCATCCAGCTCACGGAGGTGAGCTAGTTTTTCTGCGATTTTCGCTTCCAGGCCTCGCTCAGCAGGTTGGTAAAAACTTACCTCCGGCAACCCCTCCGGAAAATAATTTTCACCCGCCGCATAGCCTTCCACTTCATTGTGTGCGTAACGATAGTCCTTGCCGTAATCAAGCTGTTTCATCAATTTGGTCGGCGCATTGCGCAAATGCAGCGGTACCGGACGCGACCCATCTTGGGCGACCAAGGCGCGGGCGGCATTATACGCGACATAACCCGCATTCGACTTGGCCGCAGCTGCCAGGTATAGCACCGCTTGCGCCAATGCCAACTCGCCTTCCGGCGAGCCCAGTTGCTCGTAAGTCTGGGCGGCATTCAGCGTTAATTGAATCGCTCGCGGATCGGCCAAACCAATATCTTCCCATGCCATACGCACAATGCGTCGCGCCAGATAACGCGGATCGGCACCACCATCCAACATACGCACCAGCCAATACAAAGCGGCATCGGGATTGGAACCTCGCACCGATTTATGCAAGGCGGAGATTTGATCATAGAATGCTTCGCCACCTTTATCGAAACGACGCAGGTTTTGCGCCAAAGCGTTGTCCAGGAAATCGGCATCGATGCGCGTAATATGTGCGGTCTGAGCGGCGGTTTGCAACTGCTCAAGGACATTGAGCAAGCGACGCGCATCACCATCGGCATAGCCGACGATGCGTTCACGTACCGCATCGTCAAATTCCAAATCCGATATGGCAAGTTGTTGCGTACGTTTGAACAGTTGATTCAATTCCGCCTCGGACAAGGCTTGCAGCACATAAACTTGGGCGCGCGACAACAACGCGCTAATCACTTCAAATGAAGGATTCTCGGTGGTCGCGCCGATGAAAGTAACCAGACCCTGTTCTACGAAAGGCAGAAATGCATCCTGCTGCGATTTATTGAAGCGATGTACCTCATCCACGAATAAAATGGTGTGGCGCCCGCTCTGTTGTAAGGTGTGCTGCGCTTGCGCAATAGCATCGCGGATGTCCTTCACTCCGGACAGTACCGCCGATAGCGGCACGAACTCGGCATCAAAGGCCGAGGCCATGAGCCTGGCCAAGGTGGTCTTGCCTACTCCAGGTGGCCCCCATAGAATCATGGAATGCAGCTTGCCGGATTCAAACGCCAAACGCAGTGGCCGGCCCAGTCCCAGCAAATGGGATTGCCCGATAACTTCGTCGATGTGCTTGGGACGCAGACGCTCGGCCAGGGGCGCGGTGGGTGCAGGCGGGTCGAACAGGTTATCGCGGGTAGGGAACATAATCCGACAATGATAATATGATCTTATACCCCGAATAAACCAAGTCGGAGAAAAGTTTACTCACCCAGTACGTCCGCCCCTTTGGGCGGCACAAACTTGAACAATTGCGGTGATAGATTTGGGTTGCGTTGCAGCTTCGAAAAACGAAGCACAGTAGTATGACCAAAGGCATCTTGCAATTCCATGATCATCAGCTCGGATTGCGCGTTAAACGCCATGAGAATTTTCTCAAAGCTGGTGTCCTGCGCACGGGGCGTAGCTTGCAGCCATTCCAGGTTATCCCTGGTTCCGTTGTCTTTTAGCTGAAAGCCGCGCTCAATCTCATTACTACCGGACAAAAGTGCCGCCGGGCTGCTGCCCAGCGCTGCATCTATTTTTTTCACTGTGACCTGATTAAGCTCCACGTCATGCAGCCAGAATTTCTCGCCATCTCCTACGATCAATTGTTCAAAAGGCTTCTGATAGACCCAGCGAAATTTTCCGGGTCGTATAAACTGCATGGTGCCGGAAGCCGACTGAATGCGCTTGCCACTTTTATCCAGAACTTCTTGAGTGAAATTAGCCTGTGCTGAATGCGTAGACGCGATAAAATTTTTCAGCTTATCGGTGGCTCCGGCATACGCTGAAAGAGGCAAAACAAAAAATAAAAAAATAAAAAACTTGAACATGTGGAATTCCTTTCTACTTGACTTTTCCTTGTCAGGAGATGTCAGATGAATTAGGTTTTAACTGCTTACTCTTGCCTGGCAGGTGCAATCACTTCACGGTTGCCGTTACTCTGCATGGGCGTCACCACTCCAGCGCGTTCCATCTGTTCCACCAAGCGCGCGGCACGATTGTAGCCAATACGCAAATGGCGCTGCACCAGCGAGATAGAAGCGCGGCGCGATTTCACCACTATGTCCACCGCCTGATCATATAGTGCATCGGCTTCTACATTTCCTCCACTTTCGACTTCACCGCCGGCTTCAAGTTCATCCAACGAAGTTAGCACGTCTTCGACATATTGCGGTGCACCCAGCGCCT
Organism: Candidatus Nitrotoga sp.; assembly: GCA_046593855.1. Taxonomy (GTDB): domain Bacteria; phylum Pseudomonadota; class Gammaproteobacteria; order Burkholderiales; family Gallionellaceae; genus Nitrotoga. Next base: position 3,885 of record JBKJQT010000105.1, read on the forward strand.
TGAGATATTCGGCGACGCGGTGCACTTCCTGGTCGGAAACGAAGGCGCCATGCACTCGCTGCGGGTAGCCGGAACCGGGCGGTAAATAAAGCATGTCGCCTTGGCCAAGCAATGCCTCCGCACCCATCTGATCGAGAATGGTGCGCGAATCGATCTTGCTGGATACCTGGAACGCCACGCGTGTTGGCACGTTAGCCTTAATCAGGCCGGTGATAACGTCCACCGAAGGACGTTGCGTCGCCAATACCAGGTGAATACCGGAGGCGCGCGCCTTCTGCGCCAGACGCGCAATCAACACCTCGACCTTCTTGCCCACTACCATCATCAGGTCGGCCAATTCGTCGATAAACACCACGATAAACGGTAACTCTTCCGCCGCTTCGGGGTTATCCGGAGTAAGCGTAAATGGATTGGTCAGCGGTCGATCCGCCTTGATGGCATCGCGCACCTTCTGGTTGTAACCGGCAATGTTGCGCACACCTAGGGACGACATCAGGCGATAACGCTTGTCCATTTCCTGCACGCACCAGTTGAGCGCAGACGCAGCTTGGCGCATGTCAGTCACCACGGGAGCTAACAGGTGCGGAATGCCTTCATACACTGATAATTCAAGCATCTTGGGATCAACCAGCAGCAGCCGCACCTGCTGCGGCGTGGCCTTGTAGAGCAGGCTCAGAATCATGGCATTGATCGCTACCGACTTCCCGGAACCGGTGGTACCTGCCACCAAGACATGCGGCATCTTGCCCAGATCGGCAACCACGGGTTTGCCGGAAATATCCTTGCCCATTGCCATAGTGAGCGGCGAATTCATGCCCGCGTAGTCCTGCGAACTGAGAATTTCAGACAATCTCACCATCTGCCGCTTCGGATTGGGCAATTCCAGCGCCATGTAGGATTTTCCCGGAATAGTTTCCACCACACGAATGCTGACCACAGATAGTGCGCGCGCCAGGTCTCTCACCAGACTGGTAATCTGGCTGCCTTTTACCCCTACTGCAGGCTCAATCTCATAGCGCGTGATGACTGGCCCCGGATAGGCCGCCACCACTTTCACTTCCACGCAGAAATCTTTGAGTTTGCGTTCGATCAAACGGGAAGTAAATTCCAGCGTGTCGGCAGACAACATTTCAACCTCATGTACCGGCTGATCCAGCAGATGCAGCGGCGGCAACGGCGAATCCGGCATGTCCGGGAACAATGGCACCTGTTTCTCTTGCGACACGCGCGCAGACTGTCGCACTTCAATCAACGGCTGCTCGATGTATATCGGCAAATGGTTCTCTACCCGTTTTTCTTCTTCTTCCACCACAACCTGACGCTCATTCAATGATTGCGCACCAACACGCTTGTCCTGCCAGGTCAGCCAAGCGTTCTGCGTCCAGAAATAGAAGGCTTCAAGAACTACTCCCAATCGATCAGTGAACCGCAACCACGATAGACCACTAAACAAGCTAAACCCGATGGCCATCAACACCAGCAGAAACAAGGTAGCACCGGTAAACCCCAACAAGTGCGCCAACCCGTCACCCAGCACCATGCCCAACATACCACCTGGCACGAGTGGCAGCGCGGCTTTCAGGGTATGCAGCCGCAATGCTTCCAATGAACTGCTGGCCAACAACAACACGACAAAGCCGATCAGCGCTACCCATAAGGCACGGCGATCGAACAGGCTGTTTTGCGATATGTCGCGATAGTCCACCCATATCTGCTGCAACAAAAATGCAATCCACCACCAGGCAGAAAAGCCGAATACATACAGCAGTACATCCGCCAGCCAAGAACCGAACACACCGCCCGAATTATGTAGCACAACATTGCTGGCACTATTCGACCAGGCAGGATCATTCCGATCATAACCATACAAAATTAGAATTAAATAAATTGCCACCGCAACCAGCAACAACAAGCGCGATTCGCGCAGCAATGCAGCCAATCGACCTGATAGCGGAGAGGATTTTTCAAGCTTGCTACTCAATAACGCCATAGTACGTTCATACCTCATTTTTTTGACTATTACATCTTACAGCGAGGCGAAGCCTTACTCGCTCAAGATCTTGGCGCGCCATGTGCAGTAACAATTTTTAGCCTGTGCATGCAATTCGGTGCACAGGCTATGCTGCTTCTGAAGGAATAAACAATTTCATACAGCCTCTCAACTCTGAACTGAACCGCTATATTTCCTCAAGCAATTCGAGTTTAAGTTGCAAGGCCACCATCCTCGCATCCGGCTGCGGCTGCCAAGGTACCACGCCAAGCAGCGGTGCGACCAAACGTTGCTGCAATGCCACAATATTGTCTTGTACTGCGAGCATATCGGCATCCAGCACATTGGCCACCCATCCTGCACATTTTAATCCACAAGCCTCAATCGCGCTTGCTGTCAGCAGTGCATGGTTGAGACAGCCCAAACGCATGCCCACTACTAAAATGACAGGCAAACCCAATTGCAGAGCCAGATCGGCGATATCTTGTTTGCTATTTAGCGGTACTCTAAATCCTCCTACACCCTCTATGATCACCACATCCGCTTGTGATACCAACTCGTGATATGAAGTCAGGATGCGTGCAAAATCGATCCGCACACCTGCATTCTGCGCAGCAATGTGCGGCGCGATAGGATTTTGAAAGCTATAAGGATTGATCTGACCATAGCTCACCAGTACATTGCTGGCCGCCTGTAATTGTTCCACGTCCTGATTATGTCCGTCGTCGTCACAACCCACCGCCACTGGCTTCATGCCGATTACGCGCTGACCTTGCGCAGCAAAGGCATGCAGCAGTGCACAACTGATCAGCGTCTTGCCGACCCCAGTATCGGTGCCTGTTATAAAATAACTCATTTCTATCCCTTAATCTCCAGGTTGTAGTGGTCAAGTAATTTCGGACACCACAATCGGTTGTTGAGCTGCAAACTATTTTTCATAAACCAATGGTGCGATATTACCTAAAGCTGAATGCCTTCTTACGCAGTTGTAAAAGCCCACGATATAGTCGGTCACATCTTTAATCGCTTCCATCTGATTCGCATACTTGCGCTGCCACA
>JBKJQT010000226.1:0-3565 GCA_046593855.1 Candidatus Nitrotoga sp.
TGTAGAAAAAGTGGGTGTAAGCAAGTCTGTTGCGTCACCATGAAATAATACTATGAAAGAATTGGAAGTATGCAAGAAGAAAATGCCACCCACCGACGTGTCGCTGCTTCCGCACAAGCTAAGACTTTCAAGGTTGCTGCCGTGCAGATGGCTTCGGGGCCAAATGTATCGGGTAACCTGAGCGAGGCACGCCGCCTGATCGAAAAAGCTGTGGATCAGGGAGCACGCTTGGTTGTATTACCGGAATACTTTCCCATTATGGGACTGAAGGATACGGATAAATTGGCGGTGCGCGAGCAACCGGGTAGTGGCGCGATCCAGACTTTTTTGAGCGAGACTGCGCGCAAGCATAAAATCTGGTTGGTCGGCGGTTCTATACCGCTGGTCGCCGATGTGCCGGACAAAATACGTAATGCTTGCCTGGTGTATGACGATAATGGAGAACTGGTAGGGCGCTATGACAAAATCCATTTGTTCAATCTTGAACTTGGCAATGAGCGTTACCATGAGGGGCGTACTATTGAGGCAGGTAAGCAGGTAGTGGTGGTCGATAGTCCGTTCGGTCGCATTGGGTTGGCGATTTGTTACGATTTGCGTTTTCCTGAGTTGTTTCGCGCAATGCACGATGTAAATATTATTGTGCTGCCTTCCGCCTTCACTGAGACCACTGGAAAAATGCATTGGGAGATATTGGTGCGCGCGCGTGCCATTGAAAATCTGGCTTATGTAGTGGCCGCGGGGCAGGGTGGTTATCACATCAATGGCCGAGAAACACACGGTAATAGTATGATCGTCGATCCGTGGGGGAGGGTGCTGGATCGATTGCCACGCGGCTCAGGAGTCGTGGTCGCGGAAATAGATCCCTCCTATCATGCTAGCTTGCGCGCCAGCTTGCCAGCACTGTCCCACCGTACGCTTACTTCATGTTAGGTGTGAAACACGTGAAGCGTTTGGCTCTTGGGGTACGTAATAATGTGTGCTTTATATAATTGATGAGCTGGATTTTTTGTAACGATCTTCTAAATTTCTATGGGTTTGACAATGCAAAATAACGATACGATATTTGCTCTTGCACAGCAGTCACTGCTTGTACCACATGCGCTTGAAGCTCGCCATCTGGAGCAAATGTTTTCCAAAATGCTAGCGCATAAAGTGGATTACGCTGACCTGTATTTTCAATACAGTCGCGCCGAAAGCTGGTCACTTGAAGAAGGTATCGTCAAGTCTGGTAGCTTTGGTATCGAGCAAGGTGTAGGCGTGCGGGCGGTGAGCGGTGAAAAGACCGCTTTTGCATATTCCGATGACATCAGTTTGGCAGCCCTGGAAAGTGCAGCACTGGCCACACGTGCGATTGCACGGCAGGGCGGAACGCAAACTGTGCCGCTGTTACGCTCGAACAGTAATAGAAATTTCTATCTGCCACACGACCCTATCGCCAGTTTGAAGGATGCAGATAAGGTCGCGATGCTGGAACGTCTGGAGCGTTATGCGCGCGCCCTGGATCCGCGTGTTACTCAGGTAATAGCTGGGCTAGCAGGCGAGTACGAGGTGGTATTGGTGGCGCGTAGCGATGGCTTGATGAATGCTGACATCCGCCCACTGGTGCGTCTGTCGGTGCAAGTTATTGTAGAAAGCAACGGCAAGCGGGAGCAAGGTTCCTCTGGTGGAGGCGGGCGTTTTGACTATGCCTATTTTACGGACGAAGTATTATACGATTACGCCGCCAAGGCGGTACATCAGGCAGTTATTAATCTGGATGCCAAGCCCGCCCCAGCGGGTAATATGACTGTGGTGCTCGGTTCCGGCTGGCCTGGTATTCTGCTGCATGAGGCCGTGGGGCACGGTCTGGAAGGTGATTTCAACCGTAAAGACAGCTCCACTTTTTCCGGCCGCATTGGTGAACGGGTAGCGGCCGAAGGTGTTACGGTAGTGGATGATGGCACGATTGCAAACAGACGCGGCTCGCTGCAAATGGATGATGAAGGCAATCCTACGCAACGCACGGTTTTGATCGAGGATGGCATCCTCATGGGCTATTTGCAGGACACTTTGAATGCGCGCCTGATGGGCGTGCCAATTACCGGTAATGCTCGGCGCGAATCTTTTGCGCATTTGCCGATGCCGCGCATGACTAACACCTATATGCTGAATGGCGACAAAGACCCACAGGATATTATTGCTTCAGTCAAGCATGGGCTCTATGCCGCGAACCTTGGCGGGGGACAGGTGGATATTACCAGTGGCAAGTTTGTGTTTTCCACCGCTGAAGCATACATGATTGAAGACGGTAAAATCACCTATCCGGTGAAGGGTGCAACGCTGATCGGCAATGGTCCTGAGGCATTAACTCGTATCTCCATGATAGGTAATGACATGGCGCTCGACCCTGGTGTCGGGGTCTGTGGCAAGGAAGGTCAGAGCGTGCCGGTAGGCGTGGGTCAGCCAACAGTAAGAATAGATGGACTGACAGTGGGCGGTACTGCGTAAGTTTATTCGCATCGTTAATTGCGGTACATCAAGTGCACCGCAATTAACGATGCACCTTTCAGTTCTGATCAAACTTTAGTTATCTAAACTTCCATCAATAATCCTTCATCCGTTGGATAATAATGAAATAGTATGTCCCCGTTTATGCGTCCGTTACCGCGCCTAAACTTGCGCTAGACACTAGCCGAGCGTATTTTGCTAATACACCGCGTTTATAGTGTGGTGCTGGCGGTTGCCATAGGGAACGACGCCGCGCAAGTTCCTCGTCGCTTACATTCAGTTGTATCAGGCGAGCTTCAGCATCAATGGTTATAGAATCTCCTTCTTCGATCAGTGCTATGGTACCGCCCACTGCTGCTTCTGGTGCAACGTGTCCAACTACAAAGCCGTAAGTGCCACCTGAAAAGCGACCGTCGGTAATAAGTGCGACGCTTTCGCCCATTCCGGCACCTACCAAGGCGGCAGTGGGTGATAACATTTCACGCATTCCCGGCCCCCCTTTCGGACCTTCGTAACGAATTACCAACACTTCTCCGGGATTGATTTTTTCTGCAAGAATCGCTTCCATGCAAGTTTCCTCTGAATCGAATACGCGAGCGGGGCCAGTGATTTTCGGGTTTTTAATACCACTTATTTTGGCTACCGAACCTTCCGTCGCCAGATTACCTTTAAGAATCGCTAAATGTCCTTGTAGATAAATGGGATTATTCCAAGGGCGAATCACGTCTTGATCAGAACGTGGTTCTGCGGGTACATCCTTAAGTACCTCCGCGATAGTTTCGCCGGTGATAGTCAAGCAGTCGCCGTGCAGCAAGCCGTGTACCAAGAGCATCTTCATTATCTGCGGAATGCCGCCGGCATGGTGAAGATCGGTTACGACGTAGCGCCCGGATGGTTTCATATCGGCAAACACAGGGACGCGTTTTCGGATCGTTTCAAAATCATCAATGTTTAAGTCAACATCCATCGCATGCGCGATTTCCAGCAAATGCAAGACAGCATTAGTTGTACCCCCTACCGCCATAACCACGGAAATTGCGTTTTCGAAAGCTTTTTTTGTTAAAATTTGAGACGGCAA
>JBKJQT010000022.1:0-2654 GCA_046593855.1 Candidatus Nitrotoga sp.
TTCTACGATGATGGCGCCGTCCTGGTCCGAACGTAATGGCTCGCTGTCCACTGCAAGATAGCGTTCGACCACCTCTTTATTAGGATGATTAAAGCGATTGCGGTAACCCACGGTGAATACGGCATAGCGCGGATGTATGGCCGTTACGAAAGCATTCACCGATGAGGTTTTACTGCCGTGGTGTGGCACCACCAAGAGTGTAGAGGGGAGTTTTTCTTCATGTTGCTTCAATAATCGCCATTCGGATTCCTTTTCGATGTCAGCGGCGAGCAACACGCTGTTTTTGCCCGTGCTGATTTTCAACACGCAGCCGCGATTATTGTCGCGGATTTTTTCTGCTGTATAACTTTCCGCTGATGGGTGTAGCACTTCAAAGTGTACGCCGTCCCATTCCCAGGTTTGCCCATCCATGCAGCGTTGTGTGTTCGTAGCGTGTTGCAACAGGGGATGGTTTGCGGCGAGCGAGGATGAGAGCCAACCTACCGGCATACCCTGCAAAATAGATAATGCGCCGCCGGTGTGGTCGTTGTCATCATGGGTAAGAATCAGGCCGTCGAGTTGAGAGATGCCCATGCCGCGCAGCGCCGGGATGAGGATGCGGTTGCCACTGTTGGCCTCGCTATTAAAATTGGGGCCAGTGTCATACTGCAGCGCATGGTTGTGTGTCTGTGCGGCTACCGCCAAGCCTTGCCCGACATCGAAAATTACCAGGTGTAACGTACCTTCTGGCGGCACTGCGGGCAGTATCAGAAACATTGGTAGCAGGGCGATCAGTCCTAGCCAGCGTGCGGGAAATCCGCGCGGCAAAAGCATCCATAACACACCAAACATGCCGATGGCTATGCTCCATGTGGGCGGTGCGTGCTGTGTCCATACCACCTCTGGAAGACTATTCAGCCATTCCAGCATGTAAATACATACTCCCATGGCTTGATGTGCCAGCCACAGCAGCCAATCGAAGGGAAGCACCACGCCCAGCAGGGTGAGCGGCACCACCACGAAGCTGACCAACGGAATGGCAAAAGCATTGGCGATGGGCGACACCAGTGAAACTTGCTGGAACATTGCCAATAGCGGCGGAATCAGTCCGATGCTCATGGCCCATTGAACGCGACCATACGTTACTAACCAGTGCGGAGGGCGCAAACGGTGCGCTGTTACATAAAAAATTAATGCCACTGCACCGAAAGAGAGCCAGAATCCCCGCGACAGCACCGCCCATGGGGCGAGCAATAATACAACCAGCAAGGCGGCGGCAAGAATTTGCGACGGTGCGACAGTGCGGGAGAGCCATAACACGGTGGCAATCGTCGCCAGCATATACACCGTGCGTTGCGCCGGTACACCGTAACCCGCCAGTAGTGCATAGCCGAGTGCCACCAGCAAGCCGATGAGTGCCGCAGCTTTGCGTGCCGGTAGTGCGCGCGTCAGGCGTGCACTGCGTCGCCATAACCAATAGCTTGCAGCAAACGCCAGACCTGACAGCATGGTGATGTGCAGACCGGAAATACTCATTAAATGATTAACGCCCGTGCGCGTGAAAACCTGCCATTGCGCCGCTGGAATGCCGGCCTGGTCGCCGATGGCCAGTGCGGTTAACACGCCGACGTAATTATTTTTTTCGATGACACTCACGTCAGCGCTATCGAGAACATCTTTCCCGCTTGCGGTGTGTGGAATTCGTAATGGATGAAGCTGATTGGGGAATGGGTTTAACGTTTTCTGGATATGGTCGCGCACTTTTTCGCGTAGGCTCTGGATATAGTAATCCGGCGATTGCACTAACGCATCCAGTCGCACGTTATCTTGCTTTCGATGAATATAACCATTGGCGCGTAGCTTGTTTTCCAGCATCCATGCTTCAAAATCAAAATCATGAGGATTGCTGCTGCCGTGCGGCTGCTTCAAGCGTACTGTAAGCCGCCAACGTTCACCGGCGTTGATATCAAGAGGTTCTTCCCGTATGTCATCGTAACTGGCTAGCAGGATGTGTGGCGGAACAATGGCATTAGGGGTGAGTACCTGTTCCACATCAAACACAAAACGAAGTCCGTGTTCATGCTGTGTGGGAAGCTTTGCTACCACGCCTATGATTTGAATGTCTTTGCCTTGCCATTCGGCAGGTAGAGCATCGGATAAACGTTGCTGGGCAAAAAATGCTGCATAGAAAAAACCAAAGGTACAGGCAAATATTGCAAGAAGAGCAGGGTATGCTTTGCGCTGTAAAAGATTGCTACGCGGTAGCATCAAAGCACCAGCGAGCAATAAAGTCAGTCCACCCCAAGCGAAATTGGGAAGTACTGCCTGTTGTTGCAAAAGCCATACGCCAAATGCAAAAAATAAAACGGCATAGCGCATGGCTTGTTTAGTGCCGTCGAATGAGCTTGAGCAATTCGAACCAGAGCACGCTGCACAGACCGGCAGCAAAACTCAGCGCGAGTTGATAGGGGGTAAGAGGCGCGAAATGAAATATTTCGCGTAAAAAGAGTAGGTGCAGGCTCAGCAGCAGTAAGAAAAGTGCTCCGCCTGACATTAACAACAATAAGAACATTGGATCGCGCACCACTTTCAGTGCAATTGTCGGGATGTCCCAGCGCTTGGCTGCGGGCAGTTTGTTTATTCTTTCAGCGTGCAGTTGCATACGCGCTTCGGCA
>JBKJQT010000353.1:0-15230 GCA_046593855.1 Candidatus Nitrotoga sp.
ACCCTCGGCAAAGCGTTTTGCGGTTTCCTGCGCGATGGCCGAGGGTGGCGATCAACTCTTTCTGGCGGGCAGAAATCCAGAGAAACTTAATGCACTTGTAGCGGATTTGCGCGTCCGGGGCGCAGATAAGGTTGCTTCCATGGCGCTGAATTTGAATGATTTTGACCGGCACCTATACCTGATTAACATGGCCTCTGAGGCACTAGGCGGTCTGGATACTGTGCTCATCGCGCATGGCACGCTGTCCGACCAGAAGGCTTGTGAACAGGATTTTCAAGTTGCACTCAAGGAATATTACACCAACTTTCTCAGTGTAGTGTCCCTGCTTACCTTGTTAGCCAACCGCTTCGAGGCACAAGGCTACGGCTGCCTGGCAGTGATTTCCTCGGTGGCCGGCGATCGCGGACGGCAAAGCAATTATTTCTATGGTTCGGCCAAGGGCGGGTTGAGTGTCTTCCTGCAAGGGCTGCGCAACCGCCTCGCGTCAAGAGGGGTACAGGTTCTTACCATAAAGCCGGGCTTTGTTGATACACCCATGACCACAGGGTTCAAGAAAGGTACGCTGTGGGTAGGGCCGAATATCATCGCTGCCGGTATCCACCGTTCCATTCGTCGCCACTCTGACGAGGTGTATCTGCCGTGGTTCTGGTGGGTCATCATGACCATCATCAAGGCTATTCCAGAACGCATTTTCAAGCACCTCAAGTTGTGACTCTTTGCGCTTATTCCGGATCCCCTTCCGCGCGAACAGGGTCTTGCCGATATACATAGTCAATTTTTCAAGGGATCAAGCTTGGAAAATTACTCGAATATAGTCGAACTGACTCAAATCGGAACAAGAATAATTTTTGCTCTAAACTGCGCCAAGAATTAGTCTCGGCGGTTAACTTTGTGATTAAACAAGACACTACTACGTCGAAATGAAAAATCATTTTATCGAAAGAAACAAGGTCAGAGGACTAATGTTGGGTGTAGTGGCTTTAGTTATTTTCTTTGTTACGCTACCCAGCACTGGCACAATTATTTGGCCGGGATTAGATAATTCGTATGCACTGGCCTTTAACTATTTCTTTGCCTCTGGAGTCCAAATTGGAAAGGATATTCTCTTTACTTACGGGCCGCTTGGGTTTCTCGAGTGGCCTCAGCCGCAGGGGAATAATCTTCTCTATGCAAATGTAATTTATTCCTCTGTCCATTTAGCCTCTATATCTGCCCTTCTCTGGCTAGGCATGGTGGGCCGAAGCTTACGCGGCCAGATCGGCGTGATCGCTTTGGTATTGTTTCTGTCTTATTTGTTTTCTGCTTTCATGTACTTGAAACTGGTTTTCTTGATTGCGACATTGCTTCTTCTTCATTATGCGACAAGGCACGCATGGCTTTTCGCTGTTGCGGTCAGTTTGACGGTATTGGCTGTCCTGATTCGTTCCACCTACGGCATCCTGAGTTTGCTGATGTTGTTTTCTTATTCTTTTTATATTGCCTATGTGCAACGAGAGCCAAAATTTATTGCTGGCGCGGTCGTTGGTTTATTTACAGTAATCGTGGCAGCCTGGCTTGTGATATACGGGAACTTTTCGGGATTGTTTTCGTATATAAGAGGGATTCTGGAATTTTCATCGGGGAATTCCAGCGCGATGACCTTGAATCCACAAAATAACTGGCTAGTTTTGACGGCTTTTGCATGCCTTGTTCTATATCTGCCATTCTCTGTGGGTCAAAAGGAAGCGCGCGTTGCATACGTAATACTTGGTCTTTCGGTAGTCGCGTTTCTCAAATATGCGTTTTCCCGGGAAGGATGGAGCCTGAATTATTGTTTTGTGTATATCCTTGTGGCCTTCTCTCTATTCGTCCTCTTTGTGCCAAAACTGCGCATAAAACATTACGTCATCATTTTGACAGCACTTGTGTTGTTTAGCGTGAACATGAAAAAAGTTGGGGGATTTAACCCATTTGAATATATTGAGTCTCAGATCAAGAATAATTTCGAGAATAGAAATTCCATAGATATTATTAAGGCACTAATTAATTATGAAAATCAGGCTCAAATTCTCCTTGCCGAGTCAGTGAAAAGGCTGGAGCCACAGAGATTAAGCGAGCAAATCCGAACGGTCATTGGGAAGAGTACTGTGGATGCGTATCCCCATGAAATCAGTTATGTGATGGCAAATGGTTTTAACTGGAATCCTCGTCCAGTTATTCAATCCTATATTTCGTACACGCCGTATCTGGACAGACAAAATGCTCTTTTCTTTCAGACAGAAAAAGCTCCCGATTATCTTTTGTGGGAAGCTCCCCAAGGTGATATCCAGGCTGATTCCATTGATACTCGCTATATTCTAAATGACGAACCGCTGGCGATTTTCGAGATTCTGGGGCGCTATTCACCTCTGGCTTTGGACGGTAAAATTGTTATTATGAAAAAAAATGGACAGCAGGGATTTATGCTGCCGCAGAACGTAGGTGAGCATTTTTCTCAGTGGGGGCAATGGATTGAAGTACCTAGAGCTCCTGCTTGTACGGCCCTACGTAGTCGTTTGGATTTTTCCAGAACCCTGGTCGGCAAACTGAAGCGGGTAATTTACAAAGAGGAAGAATTTTACGTGGAGTACAAACTAGAAAATGGGAATATCCAGAAACATCGCCTTGTGATCGATAATGCGGTTTCCGGCGTATGGGTTTCTCCCTATGTAGCCAACATTTGGAAACGGGAAATGTTCCAAGTAAAGGAAATCAGATTCTCTCATTCTACTGCCGACTTTTTAAATGATCATTTGCGCCTAGAGTGGGAGTGCATCAGAGACAAGGAAGGATATTCGATGCTTCAACCTGTAATAATTGACAAAATGCCATAACCTGGTGATCTTTCTCCACGCCAAGTGCCAACAGATGTTGGTTGCCATTATGAGGTTAATCGCCCGGATGGGCACACATCGTTTGCAAGAAAATTCGTACAGATGGACAAACTTCTTTGCAGTCAATTTGGCGTTGGGCCACAAACTGCGGCAACACTTTATCTATAGCTGGTGATAATTCTGAAGGACTACATGCCGACAAAGCCAAGCACTCAAATACCGCAAGGAATTTGAGTGCTGCGTGTTCTCGTTTCAAGGTTTGTTATTCATTTGATTGATCGGTTGTGATTACTGCCAAGGGATTTAGCTTATTTCTCACAATAAAATCAAGTTGTCTCGATGTATTAACTCTGGCTCATCAACATAGCCCAAAAGGGATTCAATTTCGTTACTGGGATGGCCGGCGATTCGACGCGTTTCTGTAGCACTGTAATTGATCAGGCCACGCGCGATATCTTGTCCATGCGTGTCGAAAATAGCGACCACTGTGCCGCGCTCGAATTCCCCGCTAACGTTGATGATACCGACCGATAGCAGGCTCTTGCCTTCGTTACGCAGCGCATGCACTGCGCCAGCATCCAGCGTCACCTTGCCGCTGATTTGCAGATGATCCGCCAGCCATTGCTTGCGCGCATTCAGAGGTAACGGTTGCGCTTCCAGCAGAGTGCCGATACTGTTGCCATTCATCAGGCGTGGTAATACATCTACTTCATGGCCCGATGCGATCACGGTATGCGCACCGCTACGCGCAGCCCGTTTCGCGGCGAGCACCTTGGTGAGCATGCCGCCGCTTCCGATGTGGCTACCCGCACCACCTGCCATGGCTTCAAGCTTTTCATCGCCCGCTTGCGCCAAGCTGACTAGCGTAGCATTTGGATCCTTGCGCGGGTCTGCAGTGTAAAGGCCGACCTGGTCAGTGAGGATAATGAGCGCATCAGCCTCGATCAGGTTGGCAACCAATGCGCCTAAAGTGTCGTTGTCGCCAAACTTGATTTCATCAGTGACCACAGTGTCATTTTCATTGATGACGGGAATAACGCCAAGAGTCAGCAGGGTGCGTAGTGTAGAGCGGGCGTTGAGGTAACGTTCACGATCAGCGAGATCGGCATGGGTGAGCAATATTTGTGCTGTATGCAAGCCGTGTGCGCTAAAGCAACTTTCGTACACCTGTATCAAGCCCATCTGACCCACTGCGGCGGCTGCCTGTAATTCATGTACGGCGCTGGGGCGTTGCTTCCAGCCTAGTCGCTGCATGCCTTCGGCAATCGCGCCAGAGGAGACTAATATTACTTTGTGCCCATTTTCACGTAGCGTAGCAATTTGCTGCGCCCAGTTTCGGATTGCGGGGATATCCAGTCCTTCACCCTGATTAGTGACCAGGCTGCTGCCAACTTTGACGACGATGCGTTTGCACTGGGTCAGAATGGTTTTCATGATGCATTAAAGTATTAGAGTATCGGTTTTTTGGGCATTTTCGGCGTTGGTCAACTCTTCCTGTTTAGCAACCTGCTCCACATGCTCCATGATGGCATAGCTCAACTCTTTACAACCCTCGCCATTAATCGCGGAAATCGCGAAATAACGCGTGTAGTCGCCAAACCCTTGCAGAAAAGTAGCGATCTTTTCATCTTTATCTTGTAGCAGGTCAAGCTTGTTTAGCACTAGCCAGCGCGGCTTGTTGTACAGCGATTCATCATATTTTTTTAGTTCATTCAGAATTGAATGGGCTTCATGCACCGGATCGACTCCCTCGTACATCGGGGCAATGTCGACCAAGTGCAATAGCAAACGGGTACGCATCAAATGGCGTAAAAACTGATGTCCCAGTCCTGCACCTTCGGCAGCGCCTTCAATCAAACCAGGAATGTCGGCGATAACAAAGCTCTTTTCGGCCGATACCCGCACCACACCCAAGTTCGGGTGTAGCGTGGTGAAAGGATAATCAGCCACCTTGGGGCGGGCAGCGGAAACCGCGCGAATGAAGGTAGATTTGCCTGCATTGGGCATGCCCAACAAACCCACGTCGGCAAGCACTTTTAACTCTAATTGCAGTCCGCGCCGTTCACCTTCAACGCCTGGGGTGCATTGACGCGGGGCGCGGTTGGTACTGGATTTAAAGTGCAGATTACCTAAGCCCCCTTTACCACCTTGGGCAAGCAACATTTTTTGCCCATCGTGATCCAGGTCAGCAATCAATTCGCCGGTATTGATATCAGTGATGACAGTGCCGACTGGCATGCGCAGTACAATATCTTCCGCACCTTTACCATAGCAATCTGCGCCCCGCCCGGCTTCGCCATTGCGCGCACGGTGATGGCGCGCAAAACGATAATCCACCAGGGTATTGATGTTGCGGTCTGCTAGCGCATATAGGCTGCCGCCCCAACCGCCATCTCCGCCGTCGGGGCCGCCCTTGTCGATATATTTTTCTCGCCGAAAACTGGCCGCACCATTGCCGCCATCGCCTGCGATGACTTCAATTTTTGATTCGTCGATGAATTTCATGATATCGGTATCCGGCAAATAAAAAAGCCCTACCTCGCGATAGGGCTCATTGTACTTGGCTAGGAGTACTTAAGCTGCAACCACGAAGATAGTCTTGCGTCTTTGTGCACCTTTGACGGCGAACACTACCTTGCCATCAATTTTCGCAAACAAGGTGTGATCCTTGCCCATGCCAACGTTGTCACCAGCGTGGAATCGCGTACCACGCTGACGCACGATAATACTGCCAGCGCTAATTAATTCGCCGCCGTAAGTTTTCACGCCGAGGCGTTTTGAGTGTGAATCGCGCCCGTTACTGGTACTACCGCCACCTTTTTTTGATGCCATGCTTCTTCTCCTTCGATGTTACGCCGAAATGCCGTCAATGCGGATCTCAGTGAAGTTTTGACGATGACCTTGATGTTTTTGATAATGCTTGCGTCGACGCATCTTGAAGATTCTGATCTTCTCGCCACGACCATTCGATACTATGGTCGCCGTGACAGTCGCGCCAGCCAATAGAGGTTGACCAACAGATACTGTATCGCCATTACCGACCATGAGCACCTTGTCTAGCACGATAGCACTGCCGACCTCACCTGCAACAGTTTCAATTTTCAGGGTTTCGCCTGCGACAACACGATATTGCTTACCACCAGTCTTGATTACTGCGTACATAACAACCTCGCTTGAATGCGGTTTTACAGAGTCGCGCATTATACACAAACGGCACTAACCGTCAAAATGGTTTTTATGGATAGCGTTATTAGCCGCCAATTCTGTGCCCGGTATCCCTCACAGCAACTGGTTAATCCACATCCAGATCGGCAAACAATGGAGTGGACAAATAACGTTCGCCAAATGATGGGATCATCACCACGATCATCTTGCCCACATTCAACGGACGCTTGGCAACTTCAAGAGCAGCCCAAACCGCCGCACCAGCAGAAATTCCCACCAGCAGGCCTTCCTCCTTGGCTAGTCGCCGTGCCATATCGAATGCATCGGCATCTTTAACACGTATTGCTTCGTGAAATATATTTTTGTTGAGCACTTCAGGCACAAAACCTGGCCCTATCCCTTGAATACCGTGCGGGCCACGCTGACCACCGGAAAGTACCGGTGAAGCATCGGGTTCCACGGCAATTATTTGCACACCCGAAAAAACTTCCCTCAATGCCTCACCCACACCCGTAATAGTGCCCCCAGTTCCCACACCCGCAACAAAGATATCAATCATCTCGTCAGTGTCGCGCATAATTTCTGCAGCGGTGGTAGTACGATGGATTGCAGGATTAGCGCGATTAGAGAATTGCTGCATTACGAGGTAGCGCGAATCAGCCAAAGCCATTTCTTTTGCCCTCTTCATTGCCCCGGGCATGCCGTCCGAGCTTGGAGTTAGAATGAGCTCTGCGCCATAAGCCTTCATCAACAGACGGCGTTCACGGCTCATGTTTTCCGGCATTAAAAAAGTGCATTTATAACCGCGAGCTGCGCAAACCATAGCGAGGCCGATGCCGGTATTGCCCGATGTTGGCTCCAAAATAATGGTGTCTGGTTTAATTTTGCCTGCTTTTTCAGCATCATCAATCATTGCCACGGCGATACGATCTTTGACGCTGAGCGCAGGACTGAAGAATTCCAATTTGGCGAGGATGGTGGCGTCTATGCCTTCGCTCACGCGGTTTAATCGCACCAAGGGTGTGTTACCTACCAGTTCCGAAACATTTTTTGCAATCTTCATCTACTTCCTCTCTATCTATTCCTATTGCAGCATTCAGTGCCGGATTAATCCATGTACAACTCAACCAAATAATACCTTATGAGAGGTTTTTCAGTCCAAAAAATAACTGCTCCCCTTTGTTTACTGAGGTTTTTTTCTGCGCACTGCTTTTTTTAAGTTTCCAGATTTATCTTTGGGCGGACCGTTTCGTTCCGCGAGTTGTTCTTTAAGGTCGTCCAATTCCTTTTGCAGTTTGACGACGCTCGCTTTGCGTTGCGCGACGCGCTCATTCCAGCGGCTTACGGCTACATCACGCTCCTTGATGGCGGTTTCGACCTCCGCTTGAGCGCGAGCAATCAGCTCCTCCTTTTCCTTAAGTGTGACTTTAATGGCCGGCATCTTGCCCGTGCGCTGCGGTACCATGCTTTGTGTAAGCTGGGCGGTGAGATCATTTTGCAGTCTGAGCGCTTGCTCTAATGTTTTGATGTCCATGTTGTATACCCCTTAAATTTTGACGTTGAAATTGGTGATCGGCAACGGAGTAACGGTGCCGGTATTGATGTAATCCCCCGTGGTGATGTTGCCCATGAGTATGATTTTGGGACGATTGGTCAGCGACATGGCATTGACGTTGGCCGCGGCCTTGATGTGATTGCCCATAGCGATTAGATGTCCTCCCCACAAAAGTACACTCGCGCCTCGTGGGTTGGCCTCGGCGCTGAGATGGTCGCAGATATTGTTGCTGAAAGTAACCTTCTCAAAGCGAAGGTCGATGTTGTCATTTATTACAATACGCACGAATTCCACCAGATGCGTGCGACCCGGTCCACTGAAGTGATTGTCACTCACCTGCGCGCTGCCAAACATGTAAGCGAACTCGCCCGCGCCGCCAATGAAACGCAGTGCCAGCGGCCCGATAAGCAACAGAGCGCGGTGTTCGTTGAGCGGTTCGAGCATGACGGGCTGGGTATAACCGACACGGTTGCCGCTGATCTGGCAAGCGGGCATCCAGCCGCCGATGCCGATAGCATTGCCAGTAGTGACCTGGCTACCGTCGGCGGAGATGCCGGTGTCAAGCACCTCGCAATCTTCAATACGCAAGTGAGCACCAGAAGGCGTCAACACCTCTTCAGCGTACACGCCTATGCCTATCGCAAAATTTGGGGCGTAGCCGCAGTTGTGCACCCGGTTTTTGAGCAGCGCAGTGGTGCCACGCACGAACATCACCATGCCTAAAAGCAGGCAGGATCGCAGGAAATTACCACTGATCTCCAGGTTAGTTTGCTGTGTAGCGGTGATGCCGGCGCCTGCCTGATCAATGCGATTACCCACTATACGATTTCGTTCGCCTTCACTCAGATGCACGGCGAAGAAGACTTCGCGCAGGTCGTTGTTGTCGATGCGACTGTCACTACATTCATCCACCCGCACGCCGTACCATCCGGCACCAGCACCATCAATATGATTACCGACGACGACCGGGCAGGCGATGCGTGAGACGATAATGCCCGATTGTGCACCCAGCAATTGATTGTCGCTCACCACGGCATGATCGGCACTAAAGCCGTTTTTCGCATCGGCGAGACAATAAATACCGGCGGGCAACGCCAATTTACTCACTTTGACAATCGCCTCCAAGCGGTTGGCGGCAATAATTGCGTGGTCACCACTGACACGAATACCGCCCCATGCGGCGGAGAGCAGGTCAATCTGGTTACCGCGCACCTCGCAACGAGGAGCTTCGATATCGATCGCGTAGAAACGAGAGTCCAGGTAGCTGCGCATTTGTGCGACATCAGATGGAAAGTTATCTTGCGTGATACCGGCGCTGCGGCTGATACGATTACCGGATATGAGCGAACCAGCGGCGTTATGGAGCAGAGAGATGCCGACCCAAAAATGGCGGATACGGTTGTTCTCAATGCGGCAAGCTTGGGTATGATCGGTGTCGATCCGGATGCCGTATTGGCCGTTGGAACCATCAACCTGACCGAGGAACCTACCGGTGATGCCTGCAATGGCATTGTCGGTAATGTGCAGACCGCCCTGATAATCCTGGCTCAGAATACCAACAAGGAAATTGTCCAGACGATTGGCGATCAGATCGACATCGGTCACGCTGCTCAAATTAATGCCCACATAGAGCGGCGGTGCTTGCAGCGGAGAAGCCACAACCGCAAGCGCACAGTGCTCCACCCGCACCCGCGTGCAACTGTCCAGGTACAGCAGCGCGCCAATATCGGCAGCAGCGGCTATCGCCTCAAAACGTATGCCCTCGATGATAATGTCACTGACCGGTGAACTGGCGTCGCCGATCTGCAAGGTTCTGGCTAGCCCTGCCGCACGCACAATAGAACCAGGACTCTCGCCGCGCAGGATGATGTGTGACGAGCGTATCTGAATGGTAGTACTGATGTTATGCACGCCCGTTTTCAGGCACACGCAACCACCCTCATCCGGAAGCGAGTCGATAGCGGTCTGAATATTTTCGCCGGGCGCGACGTTGACGGTGCAGCACCCGCCGCATTCGGGCGGCCATTTCACGCGGCAGTCGGTTTCGTCGTCGGGGAAAGTGACGATGGCCAGCCGCGCATAATGGCGATGGATGCCGCGCGGCGGCGCTTGGGTGTAGGTTTCCACGGAAGTGTCGTTGGTACGTGCTGCGGATACCCAATAGTCTCCGCAGTGGAATCCGCCACCTGAGGGGTCGAGGCTGAATTGAATTCGAATTCCGTTTTCCAGCACCACCCAGACGCCCGCAGCCGGCACCGGGATCAGGCCGATGCTGCCCGCCGCGTCGAGATTGACGATGACATTGTTGCTGGCATCGCGCACTGTGCCCTTCTGGTCCCAGCGCCGCACACGGGTATGGCGGGAATCCAGGGTGTCGAGGCCACCGCCGGGAATGAGATTCGCCGGCAACGCCGGTGAGAAGCTGATGGTTTGCTTGGCGTCGTCGACGCTGATCTTGCGTATCACGCCGCGGCGCAGCGCGGGATCGCCGTTTTCACCACTCAGTTCGCGCAGGTCGTCGAGTATCTCCACCCAATCACCGGTGTTGAACCGCAGCACCGCGTCACGACCCAAGCTGGTCAATTTGAGTTCGGTGCTAGTCGCGGTCTGAGAGACAATTTCCACTACATTACTCGCCACGCTGGCATTGTCGCGCGACCATTTGAACTTCGCCGCGCCCACGCCGCCGCCGTCGTGAATCTCGACGCGATAGAGCTGATTCTCCAGTCCGCGATAACCACCGCCGGGCGGCAGTTCGCACGGATCAAGATCGGGTGGAACACCCTCCGCTTTGATGGACATGCGCCCGCCAGAAGAAAGGGAAAGTGCTTGCCAGCCCGTTACCGTGGTGTCGGGTGTGGTGCAGTTAGCGCCGCCGACATTAGCCAGCAGGCGTACCTGCCAGACGGTTTGCAGACGCGTGGTGGTGTCCACGCCCACGGCGCTTTCCACCAGATTAGGTTGCTGAAGATAAGTGATCTCGCGCTGCCAGACTTCGAGATAGGCTAGGTGCGGCCCGCCGCCGGGCAAGGCTGGTGGCGCAGGAAAATAGGGTTGCAAGTTGTACGCCAGCGCCGTTTTTCCTCTCAGTTCGGCGAGCACCGCATCGAACTCCGCCGCGCCACCGCCATGATTCTCCGCCAGCAGCCCATCCACATACATGCGGCCGCGGCCGATGCTCATATTTCCACCGGCAGCCTCGATCTTAAAGGCGTCCGGCGTCTGCGGCGAGAGTACCGCCACGCCCGTGATTCCCGGCGTAACATGTACACCGAACGTATCCACACTCTCGGCGCGCAAGCGTCTATCCAGCACCGCCACCCACTCATTCCAATCCGAGTCCAGTTGCACGCGCCCTTGCTGCATCAAAACGCCGGACAAGTCGATGCGGGGATCGAATCGAACTCGGCTGTAATCTCCACTCATGACTCTCTCCTTATTGTGGCGGCAACTCCGCCCTTAGCTTCCGTAGATCAATCCCGCTTCCAGGCCAAAGCGCAGATATTCTTCAAGCCGCACGCGCAGATTGGTTTCACGTTGCGGCTGATACAAACCATGTAGCACACCCATCTCGCTCTCGTCATGGGCTCCACGACGTATCTTGTCTGAGGTGCTCTGTAGCAACTGACAATAGCCGGAATCACCATAATGCAACGAGGTGAATTGTGGCCATATCTGCTGGTCGCTATCTTCAGGTTGGCAGTGATAGCGGGACGGTGTGCGCGAGCCCGGCGGTATATAGGAAAAACGCACGCAGCCTTGCTGACGGCGTTCAGCCCACAGCGGCGCTTTCCACTGATCACTGCCACCGGTTAGCGCGGCGACGAAAAGGCAATCACTGGCCAGCGTCAATTGCCGGGTGTGAACCTTGCCAATTACGGTACAGCTTTCCAATGTAAGTGCACCGCCTTCTGCGAGTACATCGACGCCGGGACCACGGAAGGCGATGAGGTTTTGCGCGGCCGCATCCACGACGCATTCGCGTAACACTATTTCAGCGTCAGCGGCGATATGCAGCGGTGCGGTAATACAGCGTTCCAGCTCTATCTTGGCGAAGGCATGACTTACCACCAGGCCGGGATCATCTGCTTGTGGTGGTGAGCCATCACCTTTGGTGCGCGGGCCGGGTACCAAAGTGCAATCGCGCAACACAAGATAACGCGGTTGAGTGTCGGGGAAGGCGGCCATCATAAGTGTGCCGCCACTGATTACCCAACCGTCGAGGATCAACGTTGCCTCTGCGCCGAGGTTGAGTGTGATATCACCGCTCGCCGCCAACAGTGGGCGAGCACCATTGACCGCGCGCAACACGACGGTCTTACCGGCATTCACGGTAATGGAGGGCGTCTCCACATAGCGACGGCTGTCGAGCACTTCCACCGTGCCGCCATTTTGTACCGCGTTGAGCGCTGGCTGTAGTGCCACGCCACCCTGCACAGCTTGCACCGGTGTAACAGAAACAGCAGAATCGCCGCGCTCGTATTCGCCGCCACCGATGGCGATAGTAAAACCGTAATGAAAGCTCACCAGCGGTGCAGCTGCCGGCGTGTCAGCGAAGGCGATACGGCCCAATACCGGATCGATGGCCACTAGCCCGGAGCCGACTGTGGGCTGGTGCGCCCAGGCGATGACATTACCGCCGCCGTCCTTAATATCGCTGAGATCGCAGATGCAGATGTTATTGCGCGCAATCAATTGCGGTGGATTGCCGTCCAATTCCAGCCATAAACTCTTGCCGGGACCGTAGTAATCGTCAAGATAGGCCTTGAGCCAACGGCGCGCGAGCGGCATAGGCACATTTCGCGGTTCGGCCAGATGGCTGATCTCTTCTTCCGTCTCCGGCGTGTTGTAAAGCGCCATGTCGGTGCCCAGCGGATTGAAGCGGAAGCGTAGTCCGCCGCCGATATTGGGATCGGCTACAGCCTGCGATCGGGTTAGCGGAAACGCACGTACCCGCCACAAATAAACGCCGATATTGGGAATATTGTGGCGCGCGGCACCGGTGCTGATGCGTCGCACGTCCACGGTGTGAGCGATGGTGTCGAAGGCGGTATCAAGCCAGTGCAGCTTTTCCCAGTTGCGCAAATTCGGTGCGTAGTGCGCATGGGTCCGCAGATGATTCATGTTCTGCGTCCAGCCCAGCAGTTGAAAGAACTCCACCGCCCGCGCCGGCCAACCGGTGACATCGCGCGCCAGTTGCTCGAGCATGGATGCCGTGCCCTTGCGGCGGCGATAGCGAATGGTGTTGGCCACGTCGGCGCGCGGCGAAGACACATTGGGCACCACACCGTGCAGGGTGCGATAGCCGATGAGATCACCGATGTAGGGCGCCACCCACGGCGCGCAGGTTTCGATGAATTGGTCGTCGTAGAGCTGTTCGAGGTTTTCCTCCATGGCTGCCACCTGCTCGGCGATGACGGCGAGCAGCTCGCGCAGCGGATAGCCTTGCTCCGCATCGCGGATGCGGTGGATTGCGGGCAACAGTTCGTAGAGGCGGTCGGCAGTCGTGTTCACGGCATCTCCTCCAGATAATCGAATGGGCCGTTATCTAACAGCAATAACTCGGCGGCGATGCCATTACCATGCGCATCAACCATCGCGGCGGCCGGTTTCAGTCGCTGTTCTAGCGTGATAGTGGTGCCGCGATAGAAACGATCCAGATCCACGCCCAACACGCCCTCCACCTCCTGCGCAATGGCGATAATCTCTGAGCGAGAGACAATCTGGCCAAAATCGCGTGCGTCGAAAGAAAAGGCGGCGCGCAGTGCAATCTCAACATCGGCCAATACCTTTTTGCCGTCGTGATCCGGATCGCATTTGATGCGCAGTGCCAGATGAAAGGTCGCCTCGTTGTACGCCTTCGTTTCGCAGTGCACCAGCGGGTCGCCGTTTTGCTTGAAGGTATTAAGCAGTTTGGCGAGAGTCAAATCCGGCGGTTGAACGCCGTTATCGCCGGCGACGGTGATGAATACAGTGCGCCCGGCGCGGGTGTTGAGCACGGTGGCTTGGGCCTTGGCGATGCCGGTGAATGCGAGTGCGTAATCTTCATAATCCTGTACCGAGACCACGCGCCCGAGTGTGCGCACACCTAGCGGCATGTTACGCCGAGCATGGGCTGCACTGTCCGCATTCACGCCGCCCGCGGCCGGCAACGGATTGCTCACTGCTTTCAATCCCAATGGGCGTGAGAGCAGTTGCGAGAGCTGTCCAGCTTGCAGATTGCCCGCTGTGCCGATGCCCTTACGATAAACAGCGCGCAAATTATCTTGACCAGTCGGCAAGCGCGCGCCACGGCGACCGTCGCCAAACTGGATAGTCCCCGCACCGTCCTCTTCCACGCGCAGCACATAGGAGCGATCATCGGCACCGGCCTGGTAGAGAGTGGGCGTCTCATGCCAGCGTATATCGTTGACCCGCACCTCCAATGCTGCCTCGGCGCCGGTTTCATTCTCGGCGCCAACGAAGGTGAGCGGCGTGTGTTTGAGGGTGTAGCGTTGGTGAGAAAGTCGCGCCGCACCGCTGCCGAGAGTCTGATGCACGGTCTCACCGTGCGTGGCGAGCGCAACGTTGGCGTAAAGTTTGACAGTGCCGCGCTGGTATTGATGTTGCAGCGGGGTAGTGAAAAATAGTTTGCTGGTATTGCCGTCCGCTTCAGTGCTCAGCAACGTCAACACTTCACTCACCTCATCACCGGCGGTGGTAGTGCCGCTGAGTATCAGCATGCGATCGGGTGGAAGTTCTTCCACTTTGCGATCCAGGCGTAGTGAGTCTCCCGCTACATCTGCGGTGATGGGTGTTTCCGCCAGTGTCAATTTTTCACTGTGGGCGAACACCGCCGTCTCACGCAGCCGTTCATTGAAAAGCTCGCGTAGATTCTCGCCTTTTACCTTCAACCGCGTAGTTTTGCCGGTAAGCGTAAAACTTGCGCGTGCATCCTCGCCTGCGGAATCAACTTGGTACAACTCCTGATATTCGGGGATGGACAGCACCAGCCAGTCGTCATGCACAATCTGCGGATAGAGCGCATCAAGATGCAGCGTATGGACGTTGCGCGGATAAAGCCGCTCTTGCGGGATGATCTGCTTGGCCAGGCCCGGCGGCGTCCACGACAGCTTAATAGTTGCCGCGCCGCCGTTCTCGTAATACTCCAGTTTGATGTCGTATTTTTTGCCGGCAGTAAGCGTAATACTGCCGCTGTTTTCAGTGGCGCCGTGATCGGTCCAGTTGTTGATAATCAAATGATTGTCGACCCACAGGCGCACACCGTCGTCGGAGACGGTGTGAAAGCTGTAACTGCCGGTTGATGGCGCATGTACCCAACCTGTCCAGCGCACCGAGAACGTGTCGGCGCCTATTAAAGCATTGGGCGAACCGCTGCCCCAATCGAAGTTCACCGTAGTGTCGGTGCGAGTGAACTTGCGACTCGAAAGAGTTTTGCTATCAAAATATTCGCCGTAGAGACCCGTGCCGGTAGCGGTGGTTGTCGGCGGGTCGGAAATGTCGGCGATGGTGAAACCTGGCCATTCTGTGGCGGCGATCGGATCACTGGAGCCGAGGTCCAGATAGCCGCGCTTGATGCTGTCGGACATCACCCGCCAGTCGGGGGCGTTATAACCGAACAGCGAGGCGCGCTGGCGCAGCGCGTAAACTTTAGGGTC
>JBKJQT010000367.1:0-8896 GCA_046593855.1 Candidatus Nitrotoga sp.
CAAGGCGTGGGACAAACTGCTGACCGAGGGCGTGGGACAGGCCAAGGATTACGCGGGCAAGCTGGCCATTCGCTACACCTACGCCACCAACGGGCAGGGCACCTACGGCATCGACATGCAGCCTGGCATCGAGGGAGTTGCCGCACTATCCCTCGCCGGAGGAATTGTGGAACCGTACTTTTCCCGCACATAACGTCTAGCGCGATCGCTTTGCGGCTGTGCCTTTTAAGACCGCGGCGGCTATTTTCAGGGGCGCTACTATCAGGACATCGCCATCGAGCGGGTGCTTGAGGCCATCGCCGATCAGAAGCAGCACATTCTGCTGACGTTGGCGACCGGCACGGGCAAGACCTTCATCGCCTTTCAGATCGCGTGGAAGCTTTTCCACAGCCGCTGGAACCTGGGCGACTGGAAAACGGAGAACGAACCGACGCGGCGACCGCGCATCCTGTTCCTGGCTGACCGTAATATTCTGGCTAATCAGGCGTTCAATGCCTTTTCAGCCTTCCCCGAAGATGCGCTGGTTCGCATTGCCCCGGATGACATCCGCAAGAAGGGCAAGGTACCGAAGAACGGCAGCATCTTTTTCACCATTTTCCAGACTTTCATGAGCGGATCGACCAAGGACGGCCATCCTTCGCCCTATTTCGGCGAGTATCCGCCGGATTTTTTCGACTTTATCATCATCGACGAGTGCCACCGGGGCGGCGCGAATGACGAAAGCAACTGGCGCGGCATTCTCGACTACTTTGCCCCCGCCGTGCAGCTTGGCCTGACTGCCACGCCCAAGCGCCGTGACAACGTCGATACCTACGCCTACTTCGGCGAGCCGGTGTTCGTCTACTCGCTCAAGGACGGCATCAATGACGGCTTTCTGACGCCGTTCCGGGTGAAGCAGATTTCCACAACGCTCGACGAGTACGTCTATACGTCTGATGACACGCTGGTCGAGGGCGAGATCGAGGCGGGCAAGCGCTATGAGGAAGCCGACTTCAACAAGATCATCGAGATCAGGGAACGGGAGAAAAAGCGGGTTGAGATCTTGATGTCGCAGATCGACCAGCGCGAGAAAACGCTGGTTTTCTGCGCGAACCAAGCGCACGCGCTGGTGATACGGGATCTGATCAACCAGACGAAGAGCAGCACTGACCCAAATTACTGCCAGCGGGTGACGGCCGATGACGGCGCTTTGGGCGATCAAAACCTGCGCGATTTTCAGGATAACGAGAAGACCATTCCCACTATCCTGACCACTTCGCAGAAGCTCTCAACCGGCGTGGATGCCCGCAACGTGCGCAACATCGTGCTGCTGCGGCCTATTAATTCGATGATCGAGTTCAAACAGATCATCGGGCGCGGCACGCGGCTCTACGATGGCAAGGACTACTTCACGATTTATGATTTCGTGAGGGCACACCATCATTTCAACGATCCGGAATGGGACGGCGAGCCGCTTGAGCCGGAACCGAAGGAAGCCGCTCCGGTTCTCGCGCCACGTCCGCCCATCGAAGCGCGAGAACCGGAGGAGGAATACCAGGCGCGACGAAAAATCAGGATCAAACTCGCTGACGGCAAGACGCGTACCATTCAACACATGATGGTGACCAGCTTCTGGCACCCGGACGGCACACCGATGTCGACGCAGCAGTTCATGGAAGCGCTGTTCGGCAAGCTGCCTGAATTTTTCAAGGACGAAGAAGAGCTGCGCGCCTTGTGGAGCGCGCCGGATACACGCAGGAAATTACTGGAGGGGCTCGCCGAAAAAGGCTTCGGCAAGGATCATCTGGCCGAAATGCAGAGGATCATCGACGCGGAAAAGAGCGACCTGTTCGATGTGCTGGCCCATGTGGCCTATGCCCTGGCCCCGCTCACCCGCGAAGAACGCGCGGCCCAGGCGATGGCATTCATCAGCACCCACTTCAACAGCAAACAACAGGTCTTCCTCGACTTCGTGCTCTCGCACTACGTTAGCGTCGGTGTAGAGGAACTCGACTCGGCAAAGCTGAAGCCACTGTTGTGTCTGAAGTATCACGATTCAATTGCGGATGCCGTGGCTGATCTTGGCAAGCCGGAGGAGATCGGCAAGGTGTTCAGCGACTTCCAGAAGTACCTTTACCAGGAAACGGCTTGAAATTGCTTTTTTAGATTAAGTGAGGTGTGGTATGTGCAGCTCAACCGGGTCGACCATCGGTGCGTGGTCGCCAATAGACAGGTAAATAGCACACCACCCAAGACCCAAAACTCGCCAGCCAGACTGTTCCAGCAGCGAAATATAGCCAGTGTCCTACTTCCATCGGCAACATGTCCGCCAGCACGCGCAGCACGGCAGCAAGCTGTAATCCCATAAAAATTAAATTGATCGGGTTACCCATTTTCATCGGCAGCCCAGAATGACCGAGTGTGACGCGTGTGGCCATGCCTATCAGCAAAGTGGAGAAGCAGCCTATGGTCAGCGCATGCAATGGTGCAAGTCCCCAGATAAAAGTTTCGCCATGGCTAATGAAGAGCACAACACTTTGCACGGTGAACAGCAGCATGGCGATGCCAAGCCAGGCAAAACCAATGTGCAATACGCCCAGCAGTGGGAATTTTAGGCTGCGGCGTAATCCCCAACTGCGTGTTAAATGAAGTGCCACGATAGCCAGCGGCGCGTCGCATAGCCAAAGCCAGGCGGATGCATCATTGAGTTGCAGCAGGCCGTGTCCTGCGCTGGCAGCCAATATGACCCACCAAGCCCAATGCGGGCTCGGAATATAGTTATGTGTCAGCGCACTGGCGGTGAAGAATGGAATCATGCGATGCGCAACACTAGAAAATACCGGCAGCAGGAATAGCCACAGCCCTCCTTGAATAGAGAATTGCAACCATGCTGCGTTGTTATCCAATAACCACATGAGATAGGCAACGAGGCCGCACCAACCCATGCTCAGTGCGATGAAAATGAGTTGCGGGTGACGTTTGTCCTGGTGTGGAGTGTCGAGCAATACGCGCAACAGTGCATACAGTGCCAAGATCCATCCGGATAGCGTGCTGAAGATGGCAACAATCAATAGGGTATGACTAATCAACAGTCCGATATAGAAATTGACAGCCCCTAGCATGAGCAGTACAAAAGCAGGCACATATCGATGCGGCGGAATGTCGCTACCTTTCATCCAGCGTGGATAGGTAGTCATCAGGAATCCAAACATGAAAAACGGAAACAGGCCGTAGATCATTAACCATGCGTGCGCGGTACTGGGTGCAATTGTCCAAGCTATGGGATGCCCGAGCACACCATAGCTCGTCACTAATTCAGTTAGCAACCACACCATCACGGCGAGTGCTTGCAGAGCGCCGCCGAAGAACATGACGCGGTGAGGTGCGGCAATAAAAATATGCCACTGTTTTGAAGTTATCATAAGTTCGTGTGGTTTATCTGTGTTCAATAGTGCAGTGTAATAGGGCGTTAGCTGAGCTTTTTTGTGCATTTTCGAACCATCTTTCGATAGCTTTAAGCATGTGGACATTCTACGCGGTGCGGCTCATCAAACCCAGCATCACAGAGGGTGGATAAATCACGCTACTGACTCGCAATAACTTGAAGTCGGATAAATTTTGTTTAAGGTCGATGAGAAGGTTCAGAGTGTGCGAAAGGAGCCTGTCAGTTTTTTTGTGTGAAAGAAGTTATACGATGATAATGAGTTTCAATAGAAAGGATTCGTATGACGACACTAGACCCATCCACCTTGGACAAGCTACTTGAATGGGTAAATCCATCTGATCCGCAATCCCTGTTCAGCGATGCAGGATTGTTCGGGCAACTCAAGAAGGCACTGGCGGAGCGCATGCTACAAGCCGAGTTGAATCACCATCTTGAACAGCAGCGTGGTGCAACAACGCCCTCGCGTAATCACAAGAACGGCAGCAGCAAGAAGACCGTGCTGACAACGGAAACCCGGCTGGCCCTGGATATTCCGCGTGACCGTGACGGCAGTTTCGAGCCGCAACTGATCGCCAAGCATCAGCGCCGCCTGCCGGGATTCGACGACAAGGTGATCTCACTCTATGCCAGAGGATTACCGGTCAGGGAAATCCAGGGGCACCTGACCGAACTCTATGGGCTGGAGGTATCGCCCGACCTGATTTCCACCATCACCGGCGAGGTTATGGACGAGGTGCTGGAGTGGCAGAATCGGCCGCTGGAGCCGATGTACCCGTTGGTATTTTTCGATGCCATGCGGGTCAAGATACGTGATGAAGGCAGCGTTAAAAACAAGGCTGTTTATCTGGCGCTGGGCGTGCAACCGGATGGCACCAAGGAAATCCTCGGCATCTGGATCGAACAAACCGAGGGAGCCAAATTCTGGTTGCGCGTCATGACCGAGCTTAAGAACCGGGGTATGGGCGATATTCTCATCGCCGTGGTGGATGGACTGAAGGGCTTTCCCGAAGCGATTTCTGCGGCCTTCCCGCAAACGCAAATCCAGACCTGCATCGTACACATGATTTGCAACAGCTTGGATTACGTGGGGTGGAAAGATCGCAAGGCGGTCGCGGCGGAACTCAAGACGATCTACCGCGCCACGACCGAAGCCGAAGCAGCGGCTGCGCTGGAAGCCTTTTCCATCAGCCCGTGGGGCCTGAAATATCCGCCCATTGCACCAATCTGGCGGCGGCATTGGCAGGAAGTCATCCCCTTCTTTGCCTACCCGCTGGAGGTACGCAAAATCATCTATACCACCAACGCCATCGAGAGCTTGAATATGCAGGTACGCAAGGTAATCAAGAACCGTGGCCACTTCCCTAACGACGAAGCAGCACTCAAGTTGATCTACCTGGCCTTGCGCAATATTACGAAAAAATGGAAGATGCCACCTATCACTTGGCGTGCTGCCAAAAACCAATTCGCCATTCTGTTCGGTGAACGATTCACGGATTCAGCTTGAGGATGCCGTGAAATTTAACCGTGACTTCAGACACACAAAATTCCTGACACTACCTGCGAAAGTGCTGAACAGTTGCCCCCTGTCATTGGGCGCCTCATCAAGTGCTATAATTCACGCTTCTTGTGAAAGTGTTGTGTAATGTTTGCTGTCCTGAATTTCAAATCCCATCTTTCCGAATTGTTTGCGCAGGCTGTGCGCGTTGTTGCACCTGAACTGACACAGACCGACATCCTCATCGAGCGTCCCAAACAGGTGCTGCATGGCGATTACGCCTGTAATCTGGCGATGCAGCTGGCAAAGCCGCTGCGTAAATCTCCACGTGACATCGCGCAAGCATTGGTCGCGGCCTTGCCTGCATCTCTGGTGGTGGAAAAGGTGGAGATTGCGGGAGCGGGTTTCATTAATGTATTCATCACTACGGCAGCCAAACAGAATGTGGTGCGTGGCGTGCTACAGGCAGGGGCAAGCTACGGTCACATTCATTTGGGCGCGGGGCGCAAGGTAGGGGTGGAGTTCGTCTCGGCTAATCCAACGGGGCCGTTACATGTAGGGCATGGGCGCGGCGCGGCGGTGGGCGATTGTTTGTGTCGCGTGCTGCATACGGCAGGCTGGAATGTGACGCGGGAGTTTTACTATAACGATGCTGGTGCGCAAATCGACAATCTCACACTATCAGTACAGTTGCGCTGCAAGGGTGTGACACCAGATGATCCGTTGTGGCCTGAAAATGGTTATCGCGGTGATTACATCACCGATATCGCCCGTGCGTATTTGGCGCAAGAAACGGTGGAAGCCGACGATCAGCACGTGCGGGCCTCGGGTGATATGAATGATGCCACTGCCATCCGTCATTTTGCGGTAGCTTATCTGCGCAGTGAACAGGATCTTGACTTGCGCGCCTTCGGAGTAAATTTCGATGTGTATTCGCTGGAGTCTGCACTCTACACCGAAGGTAAAGTAGAGGAAGTTGTCAGCAAGCTTATTGCCAGCGGCCATACGTATGAGCAGGGCAATGCCCTATGGCTACGCACGACAGATTTTGGTGATGATAAAGACCGTGTAATGCGCAAGAGCGATGGCGGCTATACCTATTTTGTACCGGATGTGGCCTACCATCTGGAAAAATGGCGACGCGGTTTTACCCGTGTCATCAACGAACAGGGTGCGGATCATCACAGCACCATCACCCGCGTACGCGCGGGGTTGCAAGCTTTGGATGTTGGCATTCCGCAAGGTTGGCCGGATTATGTGCTGCACCAGATGGTGACGGTGCTGCGCGATGGCGAAGAGGTGAAAATATCCAAACGCGCGGGCAGCTACGTCACCCTGCGTGACTTGATTGATGAAGTGGGCTGCGATGCTACGCGCTTCTTCCTCGCGGCGCGTCATCCAGACTCTCAACTAGTGTTCGACATTGATCTGGCGAAATCGCAGAGCAATGAAAATCCTGTTTATTATATTCAGTATGCCCATGCGCGTATTTGTAGCGTGTTGGGGCAGTGGGGCGGCGATGTTGCAGCGTTATGCCACGCTGATGTGAGTATGCTGGAAAGTGACTACGAGCGAGCATTGTTGCAACGCCTGATTGACTATCCGCAGGTGATCGAAAGCGCAGCGGAAGATTTGGCACCGCACCTGATCGCGTTCTACTTGAAAGATTTGGCCGCTGATTTTCACAGCTATTATAATGCTTCACGCTTCCTGGTTGAGGAGGAAGGTATAAAGCAGGCGCGGTTGGCGTTGATTGCTGCGGTAGCACAGGTAATGCGCAATGGCTTAGTATTGTTGGGTGTTTCTGCACCGGAAAAAATGTAGGCTGGGTTCCTTCCAATGTGGGATGAACGTCCGCAAGGTCGAAACAAAATGTGAAGTTGCCAATTCTACTGGGTTGTGTGACGAACTTCGCAAGAATGAATAAAATTTTTTAAAGATTGATTATATGAGTAAAAACAGTAACACTCGATCCGCAGCACCGCGCCAAGGCAGTTCGTTACTGACGGGTATTTTGGTCGGTATGGTGGTGGGGCTGGTTATTGCGGGTGGGGTGGCGTGGTACATTTTAAAAACTCCCAGCTCGTTCGTAAATAATGTACCGCATGAAACGACTAAGCTTGCGGCGGACTCCGAGAAGCAGTTTCCCGCACCGGTAGCAAAAGCTGCTCAGGCCCCAACTGCTGGGGCTGCATTAGGCGTGGATGAAGGCAAACCGCGTTTTGAATTTTATAAAGTCTTAACCGACAAACAAGATGCAACGGTACTTATACAAAAAAGTAGCGACAATGCGGCAACGATAGAGAATAAGCCTGCACCTGTCCAGTCTGCGGGCAATGCTACTGCGAAAGATACTTATTTTTTACAGGCGGGTTCGTTTTTCAATGCAGATGATGCGGATAAATTAAAAGCCAAGTTGGCTCTGCTCGGCATAGAAGCCAGTGTGCAAGTCAAGACCATTCCTGATAAAGGGGTGTGGCATCGCGTGCACGTCGGTCCTTATAAGGGCAGAGAGGAAATGAATAATGCATTGGCAATGTTGAAACAAAATGGGGTAAGTGCTACTCCAATGCTTGCGAAATAAGCAAAATGTATACTCACTGGCTAAGGAGCAGGTGTCTATTCATCAATCTACTGGAGTGTTTAATTTAACGTTTAGTCCTAACTTTGTATGGAGATAGATATGAAATTCATCAAGCAGATTTTTGTGGTACTAACGTTGTTATGTGTTAACCAAGTTTTTGCTGAGCCTGAACTGGGCAAGGATTACAAAGTGCTCAATACGGCCCAGCCAACGCGTGCCGGCAGTAAAATTGAAGTGTTGGAATTTTTTTTCTATGGTTGTTCACACTGTTTCAAGATGCACCCAACGTTGACCGCGTGGGAGAAAAAAATACCTAAAGATGTTGAATTGGTCTATGTACCGACCATTTTCAATAACGCTTGGGAGCCGATGGCACGTACTTATTACACGTTGGAAATGTTGGGACAGCAAAAACGGCTACACGACGATCTATTTAACGCTTGGAATGTGAATAATATTGACCTGAGCGACGAGGACAAGATCACTGAATTTGTTGGCCAGCGTGGTGTAGATCGCAAGAAATTCAGCGATGCCTATAATTCCTTCGCCATGCAAAGCAAGGTAACACGCAGTAAACAATTGGCGCAGATATATGGCATTCATGGCACACCGTCGCTGACGGTGGACGGTAAATATCTGATTAGCGGCTTGGGACCGGATGAAAGCATTAAGGTGTTGAACTATTTGATCGACAAGGCACGCAAGGAGCGCGCGGGCAAACGTTAGTGGCAGCACAACGCGTCGTTATCAGCGGCGCATCCAGCGGCCTGGGTCTGGCGCTGGCGCGTTATTATCTTGAGCAAGGCGCGATGGTTGCGGTGTTTGCCCGTCGCGCCGATTGTCTGCAAGACCTCTCTCAGCAGTTCCCCCAACAAGTTTATTGTTACCCACTGGATGTGCGTGACTCAGCTGCCGTGCAAACGGCGGCGCAGAGCTTCATCGCGCATATAGGTGTGCCGGATATCGTGATTGCTAATGCCGGTATTAGTGTCGGCACGCTTACTGAATATGCCGAGGATATTGATGTTTTCCAGCAGATAATGGATATCAATATGTTGGGTGTAATGAAAACATTTCAGCCGTTTGTTGCATCTATGCGTGAGGTCGGACACGGTTCATTGGTTGGCATCGCCAGTGTGGCAGGATTCCGGGGATTGCCGGGGGCAGGTGCCTATTCCGCATCCAAAGCGGCGCTAATTGCTTATATGGAAAGTTTACGTGTGGAATTGCGTGGTAGCGGGATGCGCGCAGTTACCATTTGTCCTGGCTACATCAAAACACCGATGACCGCCGTTAATCCTTACCCCATGCCTTTTATTTTGTCAGCCGACGAAGCAGCGCGCCGTATTGCGCGAGCGATTGCTTCCGGCAGCTCATTTGCGGTAGTGCCGTG
>JBKJQT010000417.1:0-11104 GCA_046593855.1 Candidatus Nitrotoga sp.
ACGACCATAGTCATTTGGGCAACATCGGTGCATGCGGCCGACGTGGCGACCATCGCAACTTCGCGCACTGCCTACAACATTCCCCCGGGTCCACTTGAAGGCGCACTCAACCGTTACGGTCGCGAAGCGGGCATCCTGTTGTCCTACCCCACCGAGCTCACCGCTGAACGGCGTAGCCCGGGCCTGGCCGGCATCCACAGCGTACAGGAAGCCCTGCCGCTGCTGCTTGCCGACACCGGCTTAGCGGCAGAGGCTCAGCCAGGGGGCGGCTGGACGCTAGTGAAGCAAGATGAACCGAGCAAAACCCTGGAGGAAGTAACAGTTAGCGCAGACTGGCTCGGCTCTCCCACGCCGAAAGTGGCCAAGAAACATCCTGGAGCGCGAACGGTTATCACCAATCAAGAGCTGACCGAATCCGGTGCGCGCACGGTGGAAGATGTATTGCGCAATGTACCCGGGGTGCGGGTTTTGGACGAAAGCGGTACGGGCATTCTACCTAACATCGGTGTGCGCGGGCTCAACCCGTTGCGTAGCGAACAAGTATTGGTGTTGGTTGATGGCATCCCAATTACTCTCGCACCTTATGGACAAACCGGTTTGTCATTGTTTCCGCTAACGATTAATTCGATCGAAACTATTGACGTGGCAAGGGGCGGAGTCGCAGTGCATTATGGTCCGAATAACGTCGGTGGCGTGATTAATTTCGTGACTAAACGGATTCCACAAAAAACCTCACTGACAGTCAAGGAAACGCTGTCTTTTGCCAATAACCGGTTGCTGACCGACAGCTATGTGCGTGTTGGTGGTTTCGTCAGCGACAAACTTGGCTTACAGATACAGGCAAACGTTATCGACGGAAATTCAGCCCGTGCCCATTCCAAAACTGCAGTGAACAATTTGATGTTAGACGCCAATTTGTTTGTCACCAATAAAGCCGAGATTAAGGCTGGTCTTCAGTATTACAAAACTCAAAACGAATTACCCGGTGCATTAACACCACAATCATATGCACGTGACCGAAACCAGTCGACTCGGCCATTGGATCGATTCAACGGCGATACCGTGCGTGGACATTTGATCTACAACCAATACTTCGATAATGGTGCGGAATTTAGCTGGACAAATTTCGGGCATAAAAGTAACCGTGAGTTTGTCTTTGGTAATTCCACCAACGCAGACATCGCGTCAACACAGAAACAATCGGCACCTAGAAATTTTTTAGTGTATGGCAGCGAACCACGACTCACATTTAATATAGACGGTGGGATTAAGCAGAAAATTTCTGTTGGCGCACGCTATATGCGTGAGGAAGTTGACTATCTCGTTGATGCACGCACCCTAGCAACAGGTGCTTACACTGTTTCTCGCAACTGGCGTTTCGAGAACGATGCCTATGCCATTTACATGAGTGATACTTTCATGCTGTTAGACAACAAGTTGAAAATCACTCCGGGTATTCGCCGTGAGCAAATAGACCTTTACTACCGCAACAATCTGACCGGTGCGCAAACTCGTAATCCGACCACGGATTGGTTACCGGGCTTAGACGTTGGATACCAAGCAAATAATGAGGTATTTCTGTTTGCAAATACTCACAAGTCGATGCGTCCTGTTCAGTTCACGCAAATTACGTTTGCCGCTGATCTGGCGTCCGAGAAAGCACAAAATTACGAAGCCGGAATCCGCTGGGCACCGACCAAAAATATCGATACCACTCTTACGGCCTTTCGTTTTGATTTTGACAATAAGCTCGAATTCGTGAATCAAATCGTGGGTTTCCGAAATCTTGGGAAAGCCCGTCATCAGGGGATGGAAGCAGAGTTTGCATGGCGACCGGAGCAAGTCCTCGGTCTCGAACTTAAAACTGGCTATACCTATGTCGATACTGAACAGCTTTCTGGCGCATTTCGTGGCAAGGAATTGCCTCTGGCGGCACACCATCAATTTAATCAGCGGGTCAATTATCGCAGCGGAAACTGGAATTGGAACCTCAATGGTCTTTACCAAAGCGAGTCATTTAGCGATGGGGCCAATACGGTAACCGAAAACGCTACCGGATCAGTCGGCAAAATCCCGTCGTATTCGATATGGAATGCACAAATCACACACAATTTACGCTGGAGTAGCAAAAAAGTTAAGGCGGGACTGGCGATCAACAACCTATTCAATAGTGATTATTATTTCCGCGGCGTCGACTACAGTCAGGGCCGATTGCCAGCGCCCGGACGGTCGGCTTTGCTGACACTGCAAATTGATATTTAAGAAGGGCCGTCATGAAAGAACTGATTATTTTAGCTCACGTAATAACCGATTCTGTCAATGCTGGCTTTATTCCGGCCGCACAACGCCTTGGCTTATCCATCGTGTTATTGACTGATCATGCTGAGACTCACCGGCAATATTTTAATCAAGTGGGGCTTCCTGCTTACACTAATGAAATTGTCGCTTGTGATGTGTTCAATCCGCTCGCAGTAATTGAAACGATCACTTGCCGTGCGGAGACACCAGTAGCAATTTTTTCCAACAGTGACCATCTGCAAACCAGTACAGCAATCGTTGCCGACTATTTTGGTTTGCCACGCAAAAACTGGCATGTCACATATCGCGCTAAAAATAAGGCGGAAATGCGTGCCGACTTAAAAACTCGCGGTCTAGATATGCTCTGGTTTGCGGTTGTCTGCGATAAAACGGCGCTTGTTCAAGTTTTAGACAGCGTTCCATTTCCATGTATCGTCAAACCTCGTGAAGGCGTTGCCAGCCAGCAGGTCAGCCTGAGCCACAGCCGTGCCGAACTCGAGGCGCAATGTACTGCTGCTTGGAGCACTCTGCCGGAACAACCTTTACTTCTCGAAGAATATATCGAAGGTCCCCTCTACACGCTGGAAACTATTGGCGACGATAAGAAAGTCTGCGTACTCGGTGGATTTAAAGTGAAATTGTCGCCGCCACCACATTTTGTCGAGCTAGAGGCAAGCTGGGGGACGGGGTTAACAAACGCGCAAGAAACCCAAGTGGTCGACATTATTCGCTGCTTTGGTGTTGGTTTTGGCGCGTGCCATACAGAATTTGTTATGACCGATAAAGGTCCCCGTCTGATCGAAATAAACTATCGTAATATTGGCGATTATCGCGAATTTTTAATGCAAGACACGCTCGATATTCCGTTATTTGAAATCGTTTTACGCCTCTATATGGGTGAGCCTCTCCCACATTTGAATATCGCTCCCGATGCGGGATTAATTCGTTACTTTACCGCACACTCGGCGGGCCGACTTGCCAACGCGCCGGAAGCGTTTGTCCGGTATGTGGATGACATTCAGGTCACTTATAAGCCGCTACGTATGATCGGCGATATTATTTATCTGACCAACTCTAACAAGGACTATCTTGGAGTATTACGCGGAGCGGGTTCAGATGCCCAATGTTTAGATCTGGAGATGGACCGAATCTCTAATGGGTTAGCATGGAAGATCGACGCATGAAAACGATTGCCAAGGAAACTATTGACAATATCCGCCTGGAGCACACTGACGCCAAGCATGCTGTATATATTTGTCATCGAGTAATTGATACCTTGCTGCGCGAAGACGTACGCGAATGTGTGAGCCGTGCAGAGCTGATATCTAACGTCGCATTGCCTGCGGAGTTAGATAAATATGCAAAGGTTAACTTTGTTTGGCTCAAGGTAACCCATTTCGACGATAACGGCTGCCTGTGGATTCCAGTCGTCAAATCCACATTCATGCAAGATTGGCGAGGAGCCGGATTCCCGCTGCTATGGCAGGAGGGTGGGCAGGTTAGGGAGCTGTATGCGGTAGATGACATTATCACTTGTTTTACCCGTGGCCTTCATCCAGCTGCAGTGCTTCCGTTTAACGCATTTGAGGCAGAGTGCCAGGTTGCCGCTGAGCATCGCCGAGTCAGCGAAACCGAACGCGAACGCTGGTTTACCGAGTTACGCGCGCTGCATGGCGTAGCGACTGGCACGCAACTGCCAAATTGGCATGCCTGCCTGCTGCACTATGACCGGCTCGGTGCGTTTCTCGATCATCCGTTTTATCCTACTGCGCGCGCCAAACTCGGTTTCGATACTGAGGCACTCGCCACTTACGGCCCTGAATTTCAGCGTAATTTCCAGTTGCGCTGGCTAGCGGTGCCTCTCGCCCTCTATCACCCGAGCATAGGCAACAAACATAGCCTGCCACTTGTATGGCCTACTTTCGAAGCCGTCGGCCTGCCTGCCGCGATGGTGAATACGCACGCCTTGATTCCGATACATCCGTTCGTATGGGAACATGAACTTGCTAATTTTCTTGGTGAAGCTGGATTGCACGATGTAATTCGCGCTCCACGTGCTTATCTCAGTGTCGTGCCGACGCTTTCGGTCCGTACCGTTGTGATGCTCGATACACCGGAATGGCATTTGAAGTTGCCGCTGACAATCCGAACTCTTGGTGCGAAAAATATTCGCACTATTAAGCCAAGTACGATTCAAGACGGTCACAGCATCCAAACCTTGCTTACTGATATTGCCGCGTGTGAACCGTCAATTGTCAGCCGTCTACTGCTGACACGCGAAGATTGTGGTGGACATGTCGACAACCGGATGTTCCTCGGTTACATCCTGCGCCATTATCCGGCCGACGCCCTGCGTAAAAGCACGCTGATCCCGGTGGCAGCGCTATTGGCCCAAACGTCGGCTGGAAACACGGTTGCCGAGGAAGCAGCGGTGCAATTCTACGACGGCGATCTTGAAGCTTTTTTAAATGATTATCTCGATCTAACTTTGCGCTTACATTTGTTGTTGTGGCTGCGTTATGGCATAGCCCTTGAATCAAATCAGCAAAATTCCGTTGTCGTATTAAGCCAGGAAGAACCGCGGCTGCGCTTGTTGCTGAAAGATAACGACTCGGCGCGCATCCATCTTGACTATCTAGCTCGGCGTTGGCCGAGTTTGGCGTCTCATGTTGCCGAATTGCAGGATCGACGCATTGTTGTTGCAGACGAGTTGCCACTGGCACAAATGTTCACGACGATTACCTTGCAACTCAATATTGCTGTATTGGTCGAGCGCTTTGCGGCTATTCTCGGCATGCCTGCCACCGCCCTGTATTCCCGCATTAGGCTACGAATCGAAACCATTTTGTCGGAATTAGCGGCAGATGGCGAAAATATAAAGCTGGCAAATCAACTACTACTCGAAGATGATCGGCTTTATATCAAATACCTGTTGATCGCCGCCACCCTGGCTGAAAAAACCGAAACGGGTGCTGAAGATGTCAACAAATTCTATGGTCGTAGCGCGCCTAATTTTTTGAGGTCGACATGAAAAATGAGCGACGTCGCATCGTCGCCACCATCATGGTTTGCCACTTTATAGCAGCTTTCGCAGCGCTTGGCATGCCGCCGTTTTTTGCACTGATACTCAATAAATCATTACACAGCGAAGCCACCTATCTGGCTGGGTGGTTATATGTCATGCCAACTTTTTTTACTGCAATAAGCAGCCCGTGGTGGGGTAAGTTGGCGGATAAATACGGCAAGAAGCCGTTATTGTTGCGCGCTCAACTAGGATTGGCGGGAAGTTTTCTGCTTGCCGGATTTGCCCCCAATACCTGGGTATTCTTCATTGCTTTATCATTGCAAGGTCTGCTCGGCGGGACCTTCGCCGCATCTAACGCTTATTTGGCAACCATAGTAAGCGGTAGAGATCTAACCCGTAGCCTGACGTTGATGCAATGGTCGGCACGGGCGGCGCTGGTGATCGCACCAGCGGGATTGGGCCTGCTAATGACTGTTGAATCTCCTCTTGAGTTATACCGCTACCTGGCGCTGTTACCGCTAATCGCTGCGCTGTTCATTGGATGGTTGCCTGTTTACCAAGCACAAACGACGACTAAAACACCGATGCAGGCCACGGGTGAAGTGAGAGAAGCCACGTCTCAGCAAGTCTACGCCTTGCAGTTCGCGTTCATATTTGCCACCGTAATTACTTTTCCTTATTTTATTCCCTATATTCAAGCTGATTCCGGCTCAGTTTCGCCGGCTATAGCCGGGCTGTTATTTGGGCTCCCGCATTTGATCTATCTATTGTGCGCAGTACCATTGAGTCGTTATCTGGGGCAGCGCGGCTTGGTGTTCATGCTGTCAATATCATATCTG
The DNA here is from genome assembly GCA_046593855.1 of Candidatus Nitrotoga sp. Taxonomy (GTDB): domain Bacteria; phylum Pseudomonadota; class Gammaproteobacteria; order Burkholderiales; family Gallionellaceae; genus Nitrotoga. The sequence continues at coordinate 6,163 of JBKJQT010000417.1, forward strand.
TTGCTAGCTACATCACTGTTTGGTCAGGCGCTGTTTCCATCGCTGCCTACCGTGATTGCCTGGCGCATCGTAATGGGGTTCAGCATGACCATCGGCTTCATAGGATTGCATGCGCTGATCGCGGCCATCGTAACCAGTGGCAATGCGGGGCGAACCTTCGGCTGGTTCGAAAGCAATTCCAAATGGGGCGCCGTTATCGCCGGTTTAATTGCCGGTACTGCGGTACAAATGCTCGATTTACGCGCACCTTTTTTTATTGGCGCGCTCACTCTGTTCGTCGCTGGCTTATATCTGGCTGGCTTAGCGGCTTATCGTTTACACCTAAACAATTCTTAGTCATGACTAATTAGGAGGAAGCATGCATACCAACAATTTGGCGGAAGCCATCGACTCCGTACAAATAGCTCACCAGGAAGCCGGTCGACGCTCTATGGAAACATTGCTTAACTGTTATTGCCGTGAGGTGGCGGGCCCGGAAGGGCAGTTAAGCGTGGGGCCTTTATTCGGCCAAAACGATAATCCAGTATCCATACGACTGGCTTTACAGCGCAGCGGTGGCCGCATCATGCACGTTAGACTGCCGCTTACCGGAGATCGTCTGCTCACGGTAGTCGACGGTGCTTCCCCCACTAGCAATTACCGCTACCAATCGCCATTCTATTGCAAATCCCCGGGAAAACCCTGGGCCTTGCTAGATTGGCAAGTGTTGGCGGGGCTTGTGCTACGCGAGATGTCTTTGAAGAATAAACTGCCTGTGAACGATGAGTTGATGCAACAGATTCACGACAGCGTTGCAGTAACCACTGCCGTGCTGTGCGCCTCCCACCCCGGTCGTTTTTCGCAGGAACCATTACAGGCATTCATTGAATCCGAACAATCGCTGATTTTTGGGCATCCGTTTCACCCCGCTCCGAAAAGCCGCCAAGGCGTTTCCTACGAAGACATGCTGCGCTATTCGCCAGAAACAGGGGCGAACTTCCCTCTGCATTATTTCGCAGTGCGCCGCGAATATTTATTGCAACAATCGGTGCTTACCGAGTCCTGTGATCAAATCGTCACGGCCCAAGCACCCGCCGGCCTTGCCGCTGACGATGAATTTGCTTTGATTCCGACCCATCCATGGCAGGCACGCTATCTGCTCGGACATGCAAGCGTTGCGGCAGCAATCCGAAGCGGACGTATCTGCGACCTGGGGCAACAGGGTCCAAATTATTATCCCACCTCGTCAATCCGCACCCTGTTTCATCCCGATAATCCGTATTTCTATAAGTGTTCGCTGAATATCCGAATAACCAACTGTGTACGCAAAAATGCGGTTTACGAACTTGAGGGCGCGCTGCAAGTGACCAGGATCATGCGCGCATTAATGCCCAGCTTGGAACTAAAATTCCCGGGTATCCGAGTACTGGAAGAGCCAGCGTTCATCTCGGTCGATTTAAAGCAGGAAGATCAGTTTGCCAAGGAGGTGACCGAAGGCTTCGGCATGATCCTGCGGCAAAATTTCGCCGATGTGCTGCTTACCGGTGTAACGCCCATTTTGGCCGGCGCGTTATTCGGCAACCACGTCTATGGAGAAGCTCGCATTCGTGAGTTGCTTGCTGACATGGAGCTGCATAGGAAAATACCCTTCGAAGAGGCGGCCGAACAATGGTTTTCGCGTTACGTCGCTGAAATCATGTATCCGGTACTGTATTGCTATTTCGCTCACGGTGTCATATTCGAGCCGCACTTGCAAAACGTTGTGATCGGCATGGCCAGAGGGGAACCGCAACAGGTTTTCTTGCGCGATTTCGAGGGGGTCAAGCTGGTGAAAGAGCGCTATTGCGCAAATCAACTGGAAACCATAAGTCAGCGCGCCCGCGAATCTCTCTGGTATAGCAATGATCAGGGATGGAAACGAGTTGCCTATTGCCTGTTCGTCAACAATTTCTGCGAGGCGATCAACCAGATCAGTGCAGGTAAACCGGCATTACAAAATCGCTTATGGGCGATGGTACGGCACCATCTGCACGTTTATCAAAGTCACTATGGAGACGACGTTTCGGCACGGTGCATTAATGCCTTGTTTAATGGTGAGCCTCTCCCGGGAAAAGCAAATCTGATCAACCGTTTCTTCAAGCGGGCGGATCGCGCTTCAGAGTATTTACCGGTTAATAACCCGCTGGGTGCGCTGGGAGAGGATGGTGCATGGAGTTAAGGTTAGCTGAAGTATTTGAGAGCATTCGTGCTGTACAGGCCGATGCCGATGAGCCATTGTGTGCCTATGTATATGACTTGGCCGCCTTGCGGCGACATGCGGCAAATTTGATCAGAACTTTGCCTGAAGGCTATGAATTGTTTTACGCGATAAAAGCCAATTCTGATCTACCAATTCTGCAGACACTGGCGCCGATCATGGACGGTTTCGAGGTGTCCTCGGGCGGCGAGCTAGCTTGGGTGCGTGAACACTTTACAGATGTCCCGGTGATTTTTAGCGGCCCGGGCAAATTGGATCAGGAACTCGGTGAGGCGATAGATCAAAATGTCGATTGTCTGCATGTCGAAAGTCTTAACGAATTGCGGCGGTTAGCCGAGATTGCCATCCAGACAGGTAAAACGGTGGCGATATTGTTACGCATCAACATGGTAGTCGACAACTTGGCCGAAACCAGCTTGATGATGGGTGGAAAACCTACTCCATTCGGCATTTCTATTCAGCAATTGCCAGAATGCATGCAATGGTTACGGGCTCATCCTGCAATTCGGCTGCGCGGCTTCCATTTTCACTTGTTATCACATCAGCTCGATGCCCAAGCTCATCTGCAACTAGTGGCGTCATACCTGAGACAGGTAAGGCGATGGTGCGGTGTATACGAGCTGGAAATCGATCATATCAATGTAGGCGGCGGTATTGGTATCAATTACCGACAACCTCAACAGCAATTCGACTGGACATTCTTTAGCGCCGGGTTGTCAGCGTTGTTAAAAAATAGCGGCTTGCCTGGGATCCGTATACGTTTCGAGTTGGGACGTTATATTACCGCCGCCTGCGGCTACTATGTGATGCAGGTTATCGATATCAAGCGGAGCTACGACAAAAATTTTATAGTCGGCAGAGGTGGCTCGCATCACTTCCGTACGCCTTACGCGCAAGGACACAGTCATCCGTTTCATGTGATACCAATCAATGCGTGGCAATACCCATTTCCGCGTCTTGAGATTTCAAACGAGAAAGTAAATATAGTGGGGCAATTATGCACGCCGAAAGACTTGCTGGCGTTCGACGCGCCGGTCAAATCGGTGCGTTGTGGCGACTTGCTGGTATTTCCTTATGCGGGTGCCTATGCCTGGCATATATCTCATCACGATTTTTTGCGCCATCCACATCCGCAGCAATGGTATTTGCCGATAGAGGAGCAACCACATGTTGCAAACCAATCAACTTAAGCAGGCGCTCGTTAATGGCAAGACTGTTTTCGGATTGCTCAATTCGATTCCGTCGCCGTTGATAGTCGAAATGATCGGCTATGCGGGCTACGATTTCGTAATTCTGGACATGGAGCACGTTTGCGTGAATCCAGAAACACTTGAAAACATGGTGCGGGCCGCCGAATGCGCCGACATGACACCCTTGGTCAGAGTGCCCAATGCCGCGCCGGAAAGCATCTTGCGTGCATTGGATTGCGGCGCTCAAGGGATCGTCGTACCGCATGTGCGCAACCGCTTCGATGCCGAACAAGCAGTCGCCGCCAGCCGATATTATCCGCTGGGAAGCCGTGGCATCAGTGGGGGGCGCACCACCGGTTTTGGGACTCTCGATCTGCCAACTTATTTTGAACGAGCCAATGCTGAAATCATGGTAGTAGCGATGATCGAGGATAAAGAGGGCATTGATAATCTGGATGCCATTCTATCTGTCGCCGGTATTGACATGGTGCTTGAAGGGGCGATTGACATATCGCAATCTTATGGTCTGCCAGGGCAAGCGCAACATCCGAGCGTGGAAGCTGCGATCGATAAAATTGCTACCGCCTGCTTCGAGCGCAATGTCAAATTCTGCGCGATTCCGCGTGCCGCGAATCAACTAAATGCCTGGAAGGAGCGCGGTGTGCTGGCCTATTTGCTGGGAGACGACCGGGGAGTAAGCTTTCGGGCGCTCAAAGCTCACTTGGTAGGGTTTAAGTAACTTGATAGAAAGAAGCTGACAATGCAGCCAACAGAAACGCCTGCTGGGTGTGGGGGCACCGCGCATGCTGAAGGTCACAGCCCGGATGCAATTTTGAAAGGTGAATATCTAAAGGGGTCGAGGCATAGTCTTTCGGGCCGTATTGATTACGTAAATCGGCCCATTTGATTGAAGATGTTTATCGTGCAGGCAGCCCTTCAGGAAGCGAAACAAGACTGCCGGAGATATCAGCTGTGACTGCTAGAAAAGTTGTTTCCAAACTACATCTTTATACCGGTTTGGCTATCGGATTGCTGCTGGTATTAAGCGGGCTGACCGGTAGCATGTTGGTGTTTCGCGAAGAGATCGAGGCGCTGGTATATCCCGAATTGATTAACACGGTACCGCGTGACGAGCGTGTTTCTTTACAGACGGTGCTGGAAACAGTGCAGCACGCCCATCCGGAAGACAAACCGTTTTTCATCCGTATGCCGCGCACTCCAGAGCAAACCTATTTAGTTAAGATGAACGATGCGCATGATTTGTTCGTTTATGTTGATCCATATAACGGCATGATCTTGGGTGAACACCGTCAGGAAGATACATTTACTGGATGGATTGCGCTTCTGCACACCGAACTTTTAAGTGGCGAGCGTGGCGAAATTATCCTTGGTGTAAGTGCATTGCTACTGATGGGCATGAGCATAACCGGCCTCATTTTATGGTGGCCGAAAAAGGGGAAACTTTCGCAGGGCTTCAAAATACAATGGCGCGCCTCCTGGAAAAGGGTGAATTACG
>JBKJQT010000001.1:0-4037 GCA_046593855.1 Candidatus Nitrotoga sp.
CCACCTCATGGCCAGGGGTATCGCGACCGGTATATCTTGGTGGGCTCGGTTTTTCAATGAAATGGAACATGGGCTGGATGAATGACACACTTAGCTTCATGCAGTTAGACCCGGTTCACCGCCGCTATCACCTTAATCAACTGACCTTTAGTCAGCTTTATGCTTATAGTGAAAATTTCATGCTGCCGTTTTCGCATGATGAAGTGGTACATGGCAAGGGTTCGCTACTCGACAAGATGCCCGGCGATAGCTGGCAGAAATTTGCCAACCTGCGGTTACTACTTACATATCAAATGACAAGTCCGGGCAAGAAGCTCAATTTTATGGGCAATGAATTTGGCCAAGGACGTGAATGGAGATCGAGCTGGGAACTTGAATGGTGGCAACTCACCTTGGAGCCGCATCGAGGCATACAAAACATGATGCGCGACTTGAATCATCTTTACCGTGACTTGCCGGCTTTATATGAACAAGACTTTGGACAAAGTGGGTTTTCCTGGATTGATTGTCAGGACACCGAACGTTCGCTGCTTTCTTTCTTGCGCCATGGGCAAAATGGCGAAACAGTTGTAGTTGCCTTTAATTTCACTCCAGTCCCACGTCATCGCTATCGCATCGGAGTCCCGTTCGATTGTGCTTATCGGGAAATTTTTAACAGCGATTCGCGCTATTACGGCGGTGGCAATCTCGGAAATGCTAGCGAGATTCATGCCGAATCTCTATCCTGGATGGGGCAGCCCTTTTCTGTGGAAATAAAATTGCCTCCGCTCGCAGGTATTATGCTAACGCCTGCATGAGTACCTATTGCCTTTTATTTATCCTTGTAATTCATATCAAATAAACTCATCAAACCCATCTTTATGAGAATAATGCAGAAAAATATTCTGCATATTGCAAGAATTCTGAATGACGAACTTCTATCTGCAATAATGTAAATGTTCAATCAATAAATATTAAGACAACTATGTCGACTTTAATCCATTCCCCAGCTTGGCAAGCTTTAACGGCTCATCAAACAGAAATAAGCCAGCGGACCATGCGCGAGATGTTTTGCGATGACCAGCAGCGTTTCGAAAAATTCTCTTTGCAATTGGATGGTCTGCTACTGGATTACTCAAAGAATCTCATTACCCCAGAAACACTCACCCTGTTGTTGAACCTTGCGCGCCAGTCAAAATTGGATGACTGGATTGTTCGCATGTTCAATGGCGACAAAATCAATACTAGCGAACAGCGTGCAGCGTTGCATACTGCATTACGCGCTCCCAGAAACACTGCGGTGTATGTAGACGGCAAAGATGTTGTGCCAGATGTACATCGTGTGTTGGATCATATCCGCAACTTTTCTGAAGCGGTGCGCAATGGTACGTTGCAGGGGCATACTGGGAAACCGTTTCGGGATGTTGTAAATATCGGCATTGGCGGCTCCGCTTTAGGGCCGCTTATGGTCAGCGAGGCGCTAAAGCCTTATGGCAGCGCGCAATTGAACGTGCATTTCGTTTCTAATGTGGATGCGACAGACTTGGCAGAAACATTGAAACGTCTCGATCCAGAAACCACTCTTTTTATAATTAGCTCAAAAACATTTACCACACTGGAAACACTTACCAATGCCTATTCTGCACGCGACTGGCTGGTTATGCATTTGGGCGCTGATGAAGCTGTCGGAAAACATTTCGTTGCGGTCTCGACCAATCTCACTGAAACATCCAAATTTGGCATTAATCCAAAGAATGTGTTTGAATTTTGGGATTGGGTTGGCGGCCGTTACTCATTGTGGTCAGCTATAGGTTTGCCCATTGCGCTTTATATTGGAATAAACAATTTTGAACGCCTACTTGCCGGTGCTCATGCCATGGACAGGCACTTTCGTGAAACGCCTCTGGAACGCAACATGCCGGTAATACTTGGAATGCTGGGCATTTGGTACGCCAATTTTTTTGGTGCAGCTTCGTATGCCATACTTCCCTATGATCAATATCTGCAACACTTCCCCGCTTATCTGCAACAGCTGGAAATGGAAAGCAATGGTAAACGCATAGACCGCAATGGGCAGGTAGTGGACTATGCTACCGGCATGGTAATTTGGGGCGAACCTGGCACCAACGGCCAACACTCCTTCTATCAACTGCTACACCAGGGCACGCACATGGTGCCTGCAGATTTCCTCGCACCGATTATCAGCCACAACCCTCTAGGCGAACACCATTCCATATTACTGGCGAATTGCTTTGCCCAGACTGAGGCATTAATGCTAGGTAAAACTACTGTAGAAGCGCGTGCTGAACTCGAGGCGCAAGGGCTCAGTGGTGCAAAGCTGGAAATACTGTTGCCGTACAAAGTATTTCCGGGCAATCGCCCATCTAACACTTTACTATTTGATCAGCTGGATCCATACACTATGGGAATGCTGGTTGCTCTTTATGAACATAAAGTATTTGTACAAAGCGTAATCTGGGACATCAATCCTTTTGACCAGTGGGGTGTTGAATTGGGCAAACAACTTGCTGGTAAATTGCTACCTGAACTTCAAACGAAAGAGCGCGTTTTTGTGCATGACTCTTCAACAGACGGCTTGATCAATTACTTTCTCGCGCGACGGGTTTAGATATTGAAATTGTTAAATTTTACAGCTAGTTAAAAACCATGCTGAAAAAAATAAAAGTTAATAACGTCCGCTTAGGCATGTATCTCCAAGAAGTCTGTGGCAGTTGGATGGATCATCCTTTTTGGAAACGTTCGTTCAAGCTGACTGAGAATAAAGAACTCAATACCCTCAAAAATTGTGGGGTGGACGAAATATGGATAGACACTAGCAAAGGTTTGGATGTCGATGCCGGTGTGGCAGCGCTTTCACAAGAAGAAACGGAGCTCAAGGTCGAAAGTGAACTGAAGAAAATCGAGCAAGCCTCACAAAAAACTGAAGCACCTGTGTCTTTGCAGGTCGAGTTAATTGCAGCAAAAAAGATACATACCAAAACTAAGGAAGCTGTTGTCTCCATGTTCAGCGATGTGCGCATGGGTAATGCACTCAAACTTGATGATGCGCTATCGCTGGTAGACGAAATAAACCAATCCATAGCACGCAACTCCTCTGCATTGGTTAGTTTGTCCCGGCTGAAAAATGCAGACGACTATACCTATTTGCATTCGGTCGCTGTCTGTGTCCTGATGATGGCTCTGGGGCGACAGCTGGGGTTGACAGGCAAGGTGCTACAACAAGTTGGCCTTGCCGGGTTAATGCATGATCTCGGCAAAATTTTTATCCCCATCGAAGTGCTCAATAAACCAGGAAAATTGACGGATGAAGAATTCAATATAGTTAAAATGCACCCACTGAAAGGTTGGGAATTTCTCAAAAATTCTAATGAAGTAAACGATTTGACGCTGGATGTCTGTCGACACCATCACGAGCGCGTGGACGGCAAGGGCTATCCAGACAAGCTATCCGGTGAGGCGCTAACATTTTTTGCACGTATGGGTGCGATATGTGACGTATATGATGCAATTACTTCAAATCGCTGCTATAAAAAAGGATGGGAACCTGCAGAATCCATCCGCAAGATGGCAGAGTGGAAAGATGGGCACTTCGACGAGGCCATCTTTCATGCCTTCGTTAAAACGGTCGGCATTTACCCAACTGGCACCTTGCTTAAGCTGAAGTCCGGGCGTCTAGGCGTCGTAACTGATCAATCGCAGAACAGTTTAACTAAGCCCTTAGTGAAAGTTTTTTTCTCAACCCGCTCTAACGCGCCCATCTTGCAGGACACAATTGACCTGTCAAAATCTCCAGACAGTATCGCCAATCTAGAAAATCCCCTGAAATGGGGATTCGATTTAAACAAAATTATCGGTGACTAACCAGAGGTGCAATTATAAAAAAATATAATTGGCTCTATATGAAATAGAGTGAGTAATCAACTTTCAACCTCCCTGCAACGAAAATAATTCCATTCATCTTGAGCGCCAAGCGAGAAATTTCCGTCCAGTCACCGCGCTTCATGGCATCTTTACACTTGCAGCTTCCAGCCCTTGAT
>JBKJQT010000035.1:0-2579 GCA_046593855.1 Candidatus Nitrotoga sp.
CAGAAATATTGCCCGCATTATCCTCCACCCGCACCTGTAATCGCTGCAAGCCGGACGGTATGAGGGCAAAGACCACATTCAGATCATACAAGTCACCTTCCTTGAGCGGCGCATCGCCTGCCTTGTCACGGTTAAAGCGGGGGTCTGAAAAAGCCGCTAGCAATTGTTCTTTTTTTGTCAGCGTCATTTTTCCGAGCTGTGTACCCGCTTCAGTCTCTGCATAGGCAGCCCGGATGCCTTGCTCGTCAGCCAGCCAGGCGCGCAGCTCTATTGCAACGGGTGACATCATTTTGTCATGTTGCGCCAATATCTTTCCAAACGGCAGATCGTTGATCACTTGCGGCCCGACGATTTCACTGTTATGTCCTTTGCCATCTTCGAACAGAATTCTCAGGTGATAGCGACCACGCGGCAACTTATGTGTCGGCAGCACCCCCTCGAAACCGCTGGTTGCTGCCTGTGGCCAAGCTGGAAACATCTTGGCAACGTCATCGCGACGATTGCTGGCTGACAACACCAGCATTTCTTTATCCTGCGCCAATACCCGTATTTTCACCGGCCCCCGTCTTGCCACCGCCCAGCCGCTAATCAAATTTCGGCCATCCGCTTTGATTGGCTCGGTTACGTCTAATACCCCAAATGGCTTTGAAAAATTAACGGGCACCCGACCGGCGTTAAATACCTTGCCAACGCCGTTTACCGCGCGCATATCCAACGCTGCGGTATGCGGCGGAATAATGCCGCGCGAAAATGCAAAGGCATATCCGGAATCAGGCGTGAATTTGCATTGCGGATGGGCTGAAGTCACATCGGTTCTGGCGACGCTCGGCTTGACACTGGCAAGCACCTTGCCGTTCGCCCACATCTCGACCCGGCTTACTCCGGCAGCATCGGCTGCCCAACCCTCAATATAAATGCTGGCTTCACCGGTAGAATCGATTATTTTCGGCATATCAACCGCGCCCCGTGCTGCACAGTCTGCCATTTCCATTTTTATTTGCGGCCAAACAAGACTGGTGGCACCTCCGCCAATCGCGATAACTGATAAAGTTACAATTACCGTTAGTAGCAGTTTTTTATTGAGGTAGCTAATCATTATTGTTTTTTTAGGGGGATGGCTTCTGAAGGGGCACTGGAACAGATATTCTGAAACGAATATTGAGGAAAGTATATTCCACAAATTAACAGTCAGTGACAGGAATACCTAAGATACAAATTACAGCTAATCAAATATTACCATTTACGGTTCGTAAATAATGTTTATACGAGACTGCCAATTCAGGCAACACTCAACAGATAATTGACCGGGCGGTTTCAAGCCCCAGGTTCAAAAAATGTAGCATGATGCTGCTTGAAGTCAGACTGCCCATTGAGCGCTAGTCCCCAAAATTAAAGAAATTCCTCATGGCATCATAATTCTTACAGTAGAAATGGCGTATTTTTGAATGTCAGCCTTGTTGCTGTTACCGCAAATGGCCAATAGCCAATGGCGATTGGCTTGAAAAGAATGTGACATTGCCCCCAATTTCACTGAAGAGATCCAGCGTGAATAGGGTGAGGTAGGCGGTCAGTCATTGCGCATAATTGTACCTAAAACCGGTAGATGAAGAAAAAAACAAGGGAGACCAAGAAGCGGTATGGTTGGAGGTTGGTTTATCAGACTAGTTCGTGTCCGGTTTCGTGTACCTTCCGCCATATAGGCACGTCGGTAAAGCATCTGTTCTTCATCCCCCCTCTGTGATGTTGGGCTTCATTTCATTCAGACCAACCTTGTATGATCAAAATCATTCTAATTCTGGTTGAAGTCACCAGTAGAATTAGAGTTTCACTGGGGAAGCCGTCCCAACCTGAAGACAGACCTCATCGTCTGAGCTTGTCGGTAGATTGGCTCCCCGTCCTATTCGCCAATACCGCGGAGTATCCCAGGCTTCGAGCCTGTATTCGCAAGGATGGTAGGCGCTTATGCAGGGTCAGGGAACCAGTGCTCATTGTAACTGAACCGCACACAGGAGGTCATCATGACGATTAAAACGATCGTATCCACACAGGTCACTTCACCGGTTTTCGCTGGCATCGATGTCGGGGCGGAAGAGCTATTTCTGGTAATCCGCAAAAACGCCGTCTCCATGAAAGCGCAGGCATTCGCCAACACGCGGGCGGATCGGCAGCGCTTGCTAAAACGATTATCCAAGTTCCCCGGTGTGACCGTGTGTCTGGAGGCTACCGGGGTGTATCACCTCGATTTGGCGCTGGCTCTTGCCGATGCTGGGGTGCGGCTGATGGTGCTCAATCCCAAGTCTTCGCATAATTTCGCCAAGGTGTTGGCTTACGAACAGCAAGACCGATGCGTTGGATGCCAATACGTTGGCGCAGTATGCCGAGCGCATGCCCTATCAGCCGTGGGTGCGGCCTGCGGCGGAAGCCCTGACGCTACGCGCGTTCTCCCGCCGCATCAACGCTATCACCAAAGACAAGGCGGCAGCCAAGAATCAGTTGCATGCGCTCTCCTTCAGCCGGGAGGTGCCCAAGGCGGTGCTGCGCGAATTGAAGCTTGCTATCGCCCAGATGGAGAAGCGCAT
>JBKJQT010000125.1:0-2723 GCA_046593855.1 Candidatus Nitrotoga sp.
TTGGAAATCTTCGGTTTTCATCGTAACACCTATCTCATTGTTTGATAGGGCGATAGTATAGACCTCTATTTAACTGTGACATAGCCTAAAACAATTTATTACATAATAAATTTTAGACTGTACATCTTGAAAGTGCTTTTATCAGCATTTTTTAGGGTGTCTAATTTACCTTGGGCGTCAAAACGCCGTGGGCCATCATGTCGAAGTGCATATGGCGATTCTTACGTCGGGCAAGGTAGTCTGTTGGAGATCGCGCGTGGATGGCAATCGAATAACAACGCGGAGGTAGGCATGGTCATGTGCTTTTGTCGAACAGTATGTCCTGTGATCGCTCTGTCAGTAATGTTGTTGCTGTTATCGCCCAGGGCTATCGCCTTCTCTGAACACCTCGACTTTTCTCCCCCGCAGCCGATTGTCGGCCAGCCTGTCCTCGCTGTGCTTTCTGGTGAACTCACCTGTACGACGCACATCAACCCGCCCGTTATCACACGAGCTGGTAACCAAATTAACCTGTCGTCAACGCTGTTCTTTTCTCCTCTACCGTGTCCCACTGTGCTGCTTCCGTATACAAGGACCGCGAACCTTGGGTTACTCCCTGCGGGCACTTACGTTGTAACGTGGAGCGTTAATCCGTCGGTTAACTCTGTCACACCGCAGACACGCACCCTAATAGTCACCAATCCCTCTCCCATACCGGCATCTTCCACTGCCAGCCTAGCGCTTGCTGCAGCTTCCATCTTAGCAATTGGAATGGCATCCCTGCGCGTGGCACGCGGCAAGCAACAGGCGTGACGTTCAGATGCCCAATCCAGCGTTCGAGGGGACGTGCCGAGAAAGGGCTTCGACATCGCAACGGTTCGTCGGCGCGTTCCTCAACTGCGCAAGAACGCGCAGCCCCTTAGCTCCACGTTGGGCAATAAACCAGGAGAAAACTATATGCTTCAGCCTCCAACCGATAATTTGTATAAATTCATGGCGATCTTTGGGCTTATTCTTTGGGTTGGAGGTGCGCTGTATCCGTGGACAAAAGCCTATGACGTGGAAAAGGAGCTAATAACGCATGAAGCGGAAATCAAGCATGCGCAAGAAAAACCTTCCCAAGCAAATGTTATTGAGCTAGAAAAAAACTTAGAACTCAATCGCTTGCTATTCAAAGTTGCAATTGGATATTTTGCATTCGGTACTCTGGGTTTTCTGATTGGTGGGTTTCTTACATATTACGGGTTCAAACTCTGGTACATGCGCGTCCAAAAACCACTAGACGAAAAATTAAAAAATGAAAAAGGGCAATAAAATTTTGGTCACTCTTCTTCTTGCCGTTGCAGAGCCCGCATTTGCGCATATGCGCCCTGCTTCACCAACAACTCACGGTGCGCACCACGCTCAACAATACGCCTACCGTCCATTACCAATATCTTATTTGCGTCCACGATGGCAGATAGCAAGCGTAGCCTGGGCTAACGTAGCTTGGCGCTGAGCTTGCGAAGCCCAACATCATAAGCAATCATGACAACAGGGCCAAGTCTTACAATTATGTATTTTTGAATGGAATTTTATTGGGCGCACTGCTGACAGTGGAATAATGCACCCCAAAAGCATCGGCAATTTTCAGCATCGTATAATCACCGGTCTCATATGCTTTCTTCATGTTGTATTGCAAGACTTGGCTCCTTTGCCTCCTGATGACAGCTGTGACATTGCGACAACTACCTCGGCGTGTTGATGAAATTCAGTTTCAGTCACTTCCGGTCTTACCTTTATAATCTCGCCCTGTTACATTTTAATGAGAGTACAAACATGCGTATGACCGGTATTATGGTGCTGTTGGCACTCCTGTTGCAGAGCTGCGGGCACAAGGGGCCGCTATTTTTGCCACCGGCACAGCCCTCAATCCAGACACTTCCTGATCAAAACAAATAGCTATGACCGATTATTTCAAATACCAGAGTAACCAGCTTTGTGTTGAACAGGTATCCCTAGCTGATATCGCACAGCGGTTTGGTACGCCATGTTATGTGTACTCACACGGTGCGTTATTCGATAGCTATCGCCAGTTTGCTGAGGCGTTCAAAGAGCGCGAGCATCTGATCTGCTACGCGGTGAAGGCTAATCCCAATATCGCCATCCTGAATCTGTTTGCCAAGTTAGGTGCCGGGTTTGATATCGTTTCCGGTGGCGAATTACAGCGCGTGCTGGCAGCTGGGGGCGTGGCGAATAAAGTGGTATTTTCTGGTGTGGGCAAAACAGTGGCGGAAATGCAGCTGGCCTTAGAGGCGGGCATTCTGTGCTTTAACGTGGAATCGGAAGCGGAACTCACACGCCTGAATGAAGTGGCCGGACAAATCAACAAGGTAGCATCGGTCAGCTTGCGCGTGAATCCAGACGTGGATGCCAAGACACATCCCTATATTTCTACCGGCTTGAAGCAAAATAAGTTTGGCGTCGCCTATACAGAAGCGCTGGCGTTATACCGCAAAGCGAGCGGGCTACCGCATCTGCGCGTGGTTGGTATGGATTGCCACATCGGTTCGCAATTGACCGAACTCAGCCCATTTATCGCAGCGACAGAAAAAATGCTGGTACTGGTGAACACGCTGTCAAGTGAGGGAATTCGTCTTGAGCATCTCGATCTGGGCGGTGGATTAGGCATCCGTTATCAGGACGAAACCCCGCCTGCCATAGCCGATTATGCCGGTGCACTACTCAGTGCCCTGCGGGGACGC
>JBKJQT010000219.1:0-2936 GCA_046593855.1 Candidatus Nitrotoga sp.
GCGCAATCTCTTGTAACAAATCGGCACGCAATGATTCAGCAAACCCTGCATCGCGAACTACCAGGTTAGCTGCACGCGCCAGCCACAGGCTGAATGGATCTATATTGGTTGAACCCACGGTGGCCCAATAGCTATCAACCAGCGCTACCTTGGCGTGCATAGAACTGGCGTGGTATTCATGAATTTCGATACCTACTCGCAATAACTCGTCATAAAGCGCACGTGTAGCAAAGCGCTGCAGGTGATATTCCACTCGCCCTTGTAACAACAATACAACGTGCACTCCGCGTCGAGCTGCGTTTAATAAAGCATGGCGAAAACGCATTCCCGACAAAAATATAGGCGTTAACAATGATGATCTCGTCGCGCTGTACAAGAGTCGCTGGCAAGTGGAACTGTACTTCAAGTGGATCAAGCAGCATTTGCGCATCAAGAGTTTTTTGACCACGAGCGAGAACGCAGTCAAGACGCAAATGTGGTGCGCCGTGTCCACCTACGTGCTGATCGCCATTGTTAAAAAGGGGCTTCAATTGGATGCCCCAATCTACACTTTGCTACAGATTCTGCCGGTATCTATTTTTGAGAAAACCCATATTTCATGCACCTTACAGGTTAATACCACCAGAGCTATTACAACACCTGTCGATAATCAAATGAATTTGTTTGATTTTTTGCCGTGCACCAGTGATATCAACAGTGCAATTATTTAACAAGTAGGCACCCGGCTACGTTGAGGAAGTCACCAAGGTTCAGATTAAATCAAGCTGACAGTTCGCAGTAACAGCAGTAAATCTAGCGGATTACAGTCCCATCCGGGGAGTTGTCCGTACGTCCCGGTAACAGTGGCTGTCAAGCTAGTTTTTGCCTGAGTGTTCGAATCTCTGCTGCCATTTTGACCTCTGAATATTCCCCCTTTTGTTGGTGTTTTTCGACAACGCTTTGCTGCGGATTCAGGTGAACCACGCTGACATGCTGCCAATTTCGCGTATCACCGCTCCAACGCTCAGGGTGCTCTTTCTTCGCAGCATCTTAGACATCAGCACGCCTATGTAGCAGAGCCTTATCCAGTCCTGAGGTGAATCGCACTCATTCGGTAGAAACTGCAAAGAAACTTAAGATATTAGGTGAAGTATTTAGCTTGTTGCAGTGCAATCCTGATGCTTATTTGCAAGGGCAACATCGTGATGTAACAATTCATGTGGCCACCGGTGCACTGATTGCAGGCTCTGCAAAAATCGAGTGCATAGCCGCAATTGACTTTATTCCATTGGGTATGTCCAAGAGTTTCCAGGCTCTAATTACCGAACGAACTGTCGCTAAACAATACAAACATTTTACTGAATCCGATCGCATCCGTAAGGAATTATTACAAGCGGGAATGGTAGTGGAAGACTACGTATCCGGCACAACTTGGTTATGCATGTAGCCAAAGTTGAGGTCGGGAATGATGGTTTAAAACGGGATAATTGCCTTTGAGCCAACCCACAGGAGTTTCCAACAATCGCATTCGTTATTTCATCAATAAACTATGTAAAGAGATAAATGGGCCGAAAATAAGGAATTTGCTTATTTATTATTTATATTTTCCATCCTATTATTTGAACTGTAGGAATGCGGTGACTTTCGCTCCTACTCAATTATCCTCATAAATTTTTTATTAAGGAGTTAATCATGAATAAAGTTATTATTAATTTTGCTATTGTTTCCTGTCTCGCATTAGGAGCAACATTAGCGCACGCTGAAAGCGGCAAAGCGACAACAAAGGTCGTTGATTATTATGAAATGTATGATCCGCATGGAGTTGTGCAGACTGGCCCTGGAGGAGCTGAGGGGGTCATGCACCCTAAACATCCTATTCAAATGAAATCCGATGAGGGGGTTGCTTCTCCTAATGCGCCTACCCCCCCAATTAAGGAGATGACTCATCCGGGTCATAGAAAAGTAGACGGCGCATAGATTAGCTAGACAGAAGTCGATGCGAAAATCTACATTTCTCAGCTCGGCTATCCCAAACTGTTGCTGGCTTTATAAATCCACCTTTATATAGCGCAGTTTGCAGAGAGTTATGGTGGTGGAAACACAATGGGCCCAACAGGGCCCATTGTTCATTTAATAGAAATGCACCGTCAAATTAGAACGGTGGATTGGTTCGTCTATACTTTCCGGTTCCATTGGAAACTCCGTGAAGCGCTGTCCGTATAGTAGTTGGTGCACCTTGGCCTGATATCGTTTCCATATTGCATCACACTAGTGTCCGGTTAAATTGAGATATCCCTGCAGGGAAGCCAATGTTAAAGAGGGTTTTGAAGGACTCATGGGTGTCCACGATTTGAATTTCAGATTACGAATTTACGATACTTTCAGGTTTTTACAACTGGGGGTGGCGCATGAACGTGGGCAAGACGCTGTTTGCGCAAGTCATGGAATACGTGCCGTAGAAGAACTTTGGACGCATCATCGATGCGTCACAGTGGCGACACGGGTGTGCGCACTTTGGACTGCGCCGATTTGTTTCGGGTGATGGCCTTCTCGCAATTGACGTGGCGCGAGTCTTTGCGCGACATCGAGGCTTGCCTGACATCCAATCAAGCCAAGCTGTTTCATATGGGATTGAAGGGTGCGCCAGCCCGCTCTACGCTGGCGGATGCCTTGAACAATCGGGACTGGTATATCTATCACGCACTGGCCATGCGACTGATATTGCGTGCGAGGGAGCTTTACATCAAAGAGCCAATGGCCGTCGAGCTCGACACCACAGTTTACGCGCTGGATGCCACCACCATCGATCTTTGCTTGAGCCTGTTCGACTGGGCGCCGTTCCGTTCGACAAAGGCGGCGGTGAAGATGCACACGTTGCTGGACTTGCGCGGTGCGATTCCTGCGTTCATCCATATCAGCGACGGCAAGATGGGGGATGTCAGCGTACTCGATATATT
>JBKJQT010000064.1:0-5048 GCA_046593855.1 Candidatus Nitrotoga sp.
GCGGCACGGCATGTAAGAAAGGATCGTCCAGCAACTGCTTTAGCAGCGCCGGAATGATCTGCCCGCTGGCCGCCCACGCACCATCCCGATCATAAAGCTCTCCGCAGTGTAGGGCAACCCATGCATCCATTAACAAGTTGCCCGGGCCGCAATCGAAGCCTGTAGTTTGGCGTTTGGGTGGCAAATTAGTAAGGTTGCTGATGCCACCGATGTTAACAATCACGCGATGAATGCTTGAGTGGCGCAATACTCTGTCGTGAAAAGCAGGAACGAGAGGGGCGCCCTGTCCTCCTGCAGCAATGTCACGGCTGCGGAAGTCACTGACTACAGTAATACCACTCAATTCTGCCAGCAAGGCCGAATTACCCAGTTGCAGCGTATAACCTTCGTTGGGACGATGGCGTATAGTTTGTCCGTGGCAGCCAATAGCGCGTACCTGATCTAGCGTGATATCAGCTACGCGCAGTAAAATTGCTGTTGCTACCGCATACAAGCTCGCCAATTCATTGCTAATTAAATGCATCTGATGCAGCTCATCATTGGCAGGATGGTGCAGGGCTAGTAGTGCGTCCCTGAGATTACTTCCGTAAGCATGGAAGTAAGTAGCGAGCAACTTGGGATAACTAGCGGAGAAATCAACCAAGACAACATCAATTCCGTCCAGGCTGGTGCCAGACATAATACCTATAAATAATTCAGAATGGTTCTGAATTATTTGAATTTGCTCAGCGTGATTTTGTTCAGTCAAGTTTAGCCAAGTTAGTGTCGCGCAATAGGCCCAAGCGTGCGGTCAGGCTGCGGGTAGCTTCTTGGAAGGCAAGCTTCTGTACGTTGTCTAAGGGGACGGCATCCGGCAATGCAGCACGCAAGGGGTCGCGATGTTGAGCATTGACCATGAACTCATAATGCAAGTGCGGGCCCGTGGCCAAGCCAGTCATACCGACAAAGCCAATAATATCCCCTTGCCCCACACGCTGGCCGCGGCGCAAGCCGCTAGCAAAACGAGATAGATGCCCATAAACAGTGGTGTGGCGACTCTGATGCTCCACTATCACTACATTGCCATAACCGCCTTGTTTGCCGACAAAGGATACAGTCCCATCGGCAGTCACCTTAACCTTGGTCCCTAGCGCTGCGGCATAGTCCACGCCTTTATGCGCACGCCATGTGTTCAGAACTGGATGAAAACGCGACAGACTGAAACCGGAACTAATGCGTGAAAATTCAAGTGGTGAGCGCAAAAATGCCTTGCGTATGCTCTTACCATCCGGTGTGTAATAATCGCCATGACTGCTTCCAGCTTTGAAATACATCACACGGTAGCTCTGGCCTTGATTAATAAACTCGGCAGCCCGAATGCGTCCGGCACGAACCGGTTCACCGTTGCTATAATCCATTTCGTAAACCACGCTGAATTTGTCCCCTTTGCGCAGATCACGATGGAAGTCAATATCACCACCAAAAATTTCAGCCAATTGGCTGGCAGTCGATTCCGGCAGGCCAACTGCATCGGTTGCAGCAAATAGAGTACTGCTAATCTCGCCAGTACGCATGAGCAGACGTTGTTCAACCAGGGGAGATTGTATACTGGTCTTAAGGCCGCCGGCACCTTTATTGATAACAACTTGGTTGCCCTTATTATCAAGGTAACGTAACGCCAGCAGACTACCATCCGCATTGGTTTCAGCTTGCACGGATTTACCTATGGCAAGTTGGCGAAAAGAAGCTGCGGCTTGATCGCGACGCAGATATTCGCTGGCAGAGGAATCTTCTACTTGCATACGACGTAAAAGTTCAGTTACTGTGTCTCCACGTTGCACACGCTCATTACGCCAGAATGTAGCGGCCTTCAAATTCGTGGCGCTAGTGATAGCTAGAGTGTCATGGGGCAGGACGATTTCTTCCGCAACCATGGTAAGGGATGTATAGGCATTGTCAGACTGCGGTACAATTCCAAATGCAGTGACCACGCCAAGCAAAGGTAAGCTGGATAAGGCAACGAGCCAACGCAACTTTAATTTTTTTTCTTGTGTCAGGGTATTTTGGCTTAGCATTTACGTCTCCTGGCTATTGCCTTCTCTAAACAAGGCTATGCGCACTATTTTTTAATTATTCGCAACTTTAACAGAAAGCCGTCATCCCTCAAAATCCATCGGCCAAATACCGACCAATGGTTGAAATATAAGTATAAGCGGTTAAACTATTTCGAAGCACATGCTGCCAAGTTGATACCAATGGTTGACACATAAGTAAAACTCTATGCCCAAATCAACCGTAAAATCTTCCAATCTGATCTAGCACGAATGCATAAGAAGAAAAGAAAGAGCTTCGCCGGAGCAAAGCATCTTTGATGCAATGCTCATGTTCAAAAGGTCACTTTCCAGTATCTTTACAATATGTCCAACGAAGGTATTGAACACCCGATTCGCGACCGGCTCCATTGTCCATAGGATTTCTGGAGGTACAATTATGAAGACTAGGTATGCCGATAACACCTACCGTTCCATGGCATGAAAAACTTAAACTTGGTAGGATTCGTCGCGATTATAAAAGGTGGCTAATTATTGAATTCAATTCATGGATCGCAATAAATAACCGCACCACTCATTGCAAAAAAAATTTTGCAATGAGTAAATTCTGAACGATCATCTCATCACGCAATTTATGAAACACTCAATCTATCCCCAACCCTACGGAGACTATTATCATGAAAACTACCACCTCCCTGCCGCAGGTCGACATTCAGACCAAACCAAGCAACCCTGATATGACAATCCCGCCCCGATTCGAAATATCGACCGATGGCAGCGAAGTCACTGACAACAAGACTGGCCGAATCTGGCGGCATTGTCCTGAGGGCATGCTGACGACCACCACTGGCTGTACCGGGATCGCAACCGCTTATACTTGGGATCAAGCACTCGCCTTGGCTAAACACGAAGCGATGTCCACAGGTAAAGCTTGGCGTCTGCCCTTTGCAAATGAACTATCAAGCATCGTGGATACCAGCGTTAGAAATCCGTCGATTAATACAGCCATCTTTCCAATGAAATGGCCAACACACAAGTCACATTTCTGGTCAACTGAACCGGCGCATGATAACTCGTCCTTTGCTTGGGGTATCAGTTTTTACGATGGCAAAGTGGATTACCACCAAAAAGGAGATAGCGGTCGAATAAGATTAGTGCGTACGGGTCCGTTTGCCGTTCCCATTGATGCTACAGGGGCAGTGGAGAATTCAATTTATCCATGAGGAACCTTAGCGCTGATCACCATCCTTGCAATGATCAACTCACTTCTTGGATTCGACCCCAATTTGTTCGCTTCAACCTCATACACATTGGACAAGGCTTCCACTTGCGTGAAATGTAAAGTGAATGTTAAAGTTCTAAAGAGTTGCTTGGCTATTGCTACTATAATTTTCACAGTCCAGACAATCTGTCGGTCCTTAGATTTAATTATAGTTCAAGAATTTCTAAAACCTTTGGGATCGGGGTTGGTGGCGTTTGACCATTCAATAATTTCTTACCTGACATATAACTTACAAAAATTTTTGAGGATAACCCCATGTCTTGCCACACTTCTGATTTCAAAGGCTCCGTTATTGACGCGCTACAAGAGGCAATCGAACGGCAGATCCCTAGTTCACAAGCCGAGGTGAGCGGCGGCGGCGGACACTTTAGCATTAACGTGACGTCACCTGCGTTCGCCGGTAAAAACATGCTTGAGAGTCAGCGAATGGTATACAGTGCAATCGCTCACTTGATGGCAGGAGACGCGGCTCCCGTTCACGCAGTCGACAGTTTAAAAACCAGAACACCACCCAGCGCTTAGCATAGCAACATGGGCACAGGTTCAACGGCGGCGATGATGGCACTGATCCGAGATGAGATCGCACGTTTACCTCGGCAATCTTAAATACCTCAGCAAACAGCTGAGCGAGTAGCACTACGATAACCATATGTTACTTCGCCTCCGAAGACGCAAATGCTATGCCATATTGTTCAACAACTACGCGGCACTTGTGTAGCATAAAAACTATTGGCTTGAAACTAGCGACTGATTTTTTTATCTCCCACAGTCATGGAATTGATGGCCCAACTGTGAAATGGATGCAGTGGAAGATTGATTGGTTCAATTTCATTCCTAAGTTTCAATGTCATTTAATAAGTAAGATATAAATATTCAGAGTACCATTTGGGGCATTCTTTGGGAGTGCAGCATATATACCACAGCCAGAGTTTGATGTTGTACTTCAACTTACCCGCGACCCCCTTCGTAACCTCCATAAAATAAATTTTCATTGTGCTCTTGAAATATGTGCGTTCCGCCCTTATTATTAGCACTCTCTGGCATCGAGTGCTAACTAGAGATGTCGTTATTTTGTTAATTGTTTGTTTAAGGAGAATAAAACATGTTGGTCCGTCCTTTGCATGACCGTGTCGTTATCAAGCGCATGGAAGAAGAACGTAAGACTGCGTCCGGAATTGTGATTCCTGATGCCGCTACCGAAAAGCCTGATCAAGGCGTAATCGTCGCTGTCGGCAACGGTAAATATGGTGATGACGGCAAACTACTCCCGATGTCTGTAAAAGTTGGCGATAAGGTTTTGTTCGGCAAGCATGCCCGTCAAACTTTTAAAATAGAAGGTCAAGAATACATAACCATGCACGAAGAAGAAATCATTGGCGTAATCGAAACTTAATTCCAGATAGACGGTCTTTCCTGCCCTTTGGCAGGATGAGGTGACCTTCGGTAAAAACCGAAGTGAAAAAACCAAATAATTTTAGGAGAAAGAAACATGGCAGCAAAAGACGTGAAATTCCATGATACGGCACGCAGTAAAATGGTTGCAGGTGTTAACATTTTAGCCAACGCGGTCAAGGTAACTCTTGGCCCTAAAGGTCGTAACGTAGTATTGGAGCGCTCTTACGGCGCGCCAACAATCACCAAGGATGGGGTGTCTGTCGCCAAGGAAATCGAGCTGAAGGATAAGTTCGAGAACATGGGCGCACAAATGGTCAAAGAAGTGGCTTCTAAAACCTCTG
>JBKJQT010000009.1:0-2629 GCA_046593855.1 Candidatus Nitrotoga sp.
CGAATATCCTTGGATTGAGCCCCTTGCATTTCCGGATCATTCACGATGGTGGAGAGTATGCTTTTAATTTCGGCATCCTGTACATACGCCCCAATAACCTTCATGCCGCTAATTGCCGCTAATATCAATATTACCGACCATACCAGAAGACCAGACAAACTCACGCCACGCTGCCTGTTTGCTATTGTTTTTATCATGCGCCTCCTTTGTTTATAACTTCAATCAATGGATAAGCCTATACGTTTCAAATCACTAAAATTCATCCAGATCATGAATGCTTTGCCGACTATCATATTATCCGGTACGAAACCCCAATAACGACTATCTCGGCTGTTATCGCGATTATCACCAAGCATAAAATAATGCCCAGCTGGAACTATGCAGCGCACTTCATTTTCACTATATGCACAATTCTCCCGGTGTGGAAATTCCGCTACCGCGCCGAGGTGTAAATTGGGTACTTCTGGATTTATCAGCATTGCATGGCGATGTCCAGTTAGATTTTCTCTATAACGCTCGGTATGCTCAAAGTTCAGTGCAGTTTCCACATAATTGTAATCACCGTCCGGCTGCTGCTCTTGCAGCATGTCATTCACAAATACTTTCTTATTGCGATATGCAATGTGGTCGCCAGGCAATCCGACCACACGCTTAATATAATCTAGCGATGGATTTTCCGGATAGTGAAATACCATCACATCGCCCCGGCTGGGAGAATTAATTTCTACCAGTTTCTTGCTGATGATAGGCAAACGAATGCCATAGGTAAACTTGTTAACCAGGATAAAATCGCCTACCTGTAAAGTAGGAATCATCGACCCAGACGGTATTTTGAACGGCTCAACCAGAAATGAGCGCAGCATAAATACCGCCAAAATCACAGGAAAGAAACTCTTGGAATATTCTACCCACCAAGGTTCTTTTGAGGATGCTACGCGTTTCGATTGCAGCATAAAGCGATCCAGCAACCACACGCTACCGGTGATCAGCAGCAATACAAACATAATTAAAGCAAAATCCATCTCGATTCCTGTCGTTACGTTATTTGTCACCTACCTGCAGGATGGCCAAGAAAGCCTCCTGCGGAATTTCCACATTACCAACCTGTTTCATGCGCTTCTTACCAGCCTTTTGCTTTTCCAGCAGTTTTCGCTTGCGCGAGATATCACCACCATAGCATTTGGCTAATACATTTTTTCGTAGAGCTTTGACATTTTCACGCGAAATGATGTTTGAGCCGACTGCAGCCTGGATCGCCACATCGAACATCTGACGAGGAATCAACTCACGCATCTTGGCCGCCACTTCACGGCCGCGGAACTGGCTATTGCTGCGGTGCAAGATAATCGCCAGCGCATCTACCTTTTCGCCGTTAATCAGTATATCCACCTTGACCACATCTGCCGAACGATATTCCTTAAATTCGTAATCCATTGAGGCATAGCCACGTGAAATCGACTTCAGCCTGTCAAAGAAATCGAGTACGATTTCCGCCATAGGAATCTCATACACAAGCAACACTTGCTTACCGTGATAACTCATGTCGAGCTGTACGCCACGCTTTTGCGTACACAATGTAATCACCGAACCAACATATTCCTGCGGCATATACAAGTTGACTGTCACGATGGGTTCACGGATTTCCTCGATCTTGGACGGATCGGGCATCTTGGATGGATTATCCACTACCAGCACCGTTCCGTCGCGCTGCACCACCTCGTAAATAACGGTAGGTGCAGTGGTGATCAAATCCATGTCGAACTCGCGCTCCAGTCGTTCCTGCACAATTTCCATATGCAGCAATCCTAGAAATCCGCAGCGAAAACCGAAACCCAATGCCTGCGATACCTCCGGTTCATACTGCAATGAAGCGTCATTAAGCTTGAGCTTTTCCAGCGAATCTCGCAACGATTCATATTGATTGGATACTACTGGGAACAATCCGGCAAACACTTGTGGCTGCACTTCCTTAAAACCTGGCAAAGCTGTAGCTGTGGGCCTATTTGCCAGCGTGATGGTGTCACCAACCTTGGCCGCCTTCAGCTCCTTTATACCAGCAATGACAAAACCGACCTGGCCGGCAGCCAGTACTTCACGTGGTTGCGACTTAGGCGTAAATACACCAATGTGCTCGGTCAAATGTTGCGCGCCAGTAGCCATCAACAAAATTTTGTCCTTAGGTTTCAAGGTGCCGTTAAAAATCCGCACCAGCATTACTACCCCGACATAGTTATCGAACCACGCATCTATAATCAATGCACACAGCGGCGCAGCCGGATCGCCTTTAGGCGCCGGTATTTTAACAATTAAAGCCTCCAGCGCATCCTGCACACCCTCACCCGTCTTCGCCGAGCAGCGTGTCGCGTCGTGCGCATCGATTCCGATTACTTCCTCGATTTCTTCAATAGCGTTTTCCGGGTTAGCGGACGGCAAGTCAATTTTGTTCAACACCGGCACCACTTCCACACCCAGCTCGAAGGCGGTGTAGCAGTTAGCAACTGTCTGTGCCTCCACTCCCTGAGATGCATCAACGACTAGCAGCGCGCCTTCGCAGGCAGACAATGAGCGTGATACCTCATAAGAAAAATCCACGTGTCCCCGCGTATCAATTAGGTTGAGATTATATATC
>JBKJQT010000089.1:0-7600 GCA_046593855.1 Candidatus Nitrotoga sp.
TTGAATCAGTCGCGCTAAAAACTGCCGTAGTAGGCACTAACATACGAGAATCCAAATTTACTCCAACTGAAGACGTGGAACTTGGCAAAGGAGTAAGAGACTGCGTAGACACTTGCAATGGCACTGCACTGCCCAGCGAAATGGCTCCCGTCACTGGGTTAGCCGCGAAACCGGTTAACTTGTGACCCTGGGCATTTACTATAAAACCGTTTTTGTCCAATTGAAATTGGCCATTCCGGCTGTAAGCTATCGCGCCATTATTGTCCAGTTGATAAAACCCTTGGCCGCTAATTGCTATATCCAGCGGGTTGTTGGTTACACTGATATTCCCTTGCCCAAATTGTTGGGCCACAGTTGAGATTTTAGTGCCAATCCCTGCTGCCAAGCCACCGGAGCCGCCCACAGTGCTGGCATACACATCCGCAAACTGCGCTTGTGATTGCTTAAAACCAACGGTGTTAGCGTTAGCAACGTTATTACCGATTACGTTCAGATTCTGGGCCGCAGCATTTAATCCACTTAACCCTTGTTGAAATCCCATGACACTCTCCTTACGTTAGATAATTTGCTTTACTGCCGACATTGCGACGCTACCGGCCGACCCCACATCCAGAGTAGCTCCATTTTTTCCAGGTGTTACAGCATTTACCATGCCAAAGGACAAAGCATTAGCGTCAACCTTCTTGCCAGCCAGCATTGCCTCCACCGAAAATTCGTAGCGTCCATTTACGGCAGGTGTACCCGCGTCTGTCTGACCATCCCATGCCAGCGGTGTTACACCAGCTTTCTGCGCCCCCATTTGCAATGTACTCACAGTGTTACCGGCAGCATCTGTTATTAGCACCTTTACGCTGTCAGCGGGCTGCGGCAGTTCAATCCCGCCAATTGCCTTACCATCTGTCAGGGTAATCGCAGAGCCTGAAATCAATACCCCATGCCCTATCATGCTGGTGGCCGATAAAGACTGTCCAATGGACATACTGTCGCTTAATGCCTGCAAGGTGGCATTAAGCTTGTCAATGCCGCTTACCGTACTAAGCTGCGCCATCTGTGAGGTCACCTGCGCGTTATCCATAGGATTCAGCGGATCCTGATTTTTCATTTGGGTAACTAACAGCTTCAAAAATCTATCCTCCGTAGCAGCGGCGCTGCTTTCAGTTTTCGACGCAGAGCTACTCTTGGCATTAAGCGAAGAAATAAGTGCGGAAGCGGAGCCGGTATCTTGAGTTGCGCTAATCATGGTTTATCCTTTCGTTACTGACCTATGGTCAGAGTTTTGAGCAACAAACTCTTGGAGGTATTCATCACCTCCACATTATTTTGATAGGAACGCGAAGACGAAATCATGTTCACCATTTCTTCCACCACGTTAACATTCGGCAGCGTGACATAACCCTGTGCGTTGGCCATAGGATGCTTGGGGTCGTACAGCATTTTCATCGGTGAAGCATCCTCCACCACCCCTGAAACTTTTACCCCGGCACCCCCTCCTTCTCCCATCGGCGTGGCGCTAAACATCACCTGCTTGGCACGATAAGGCTGCCCATTGGCACTTGTTGTGCTGTCGGCGTTGGCCAGATTGCTTGCCACCACATTCAATCGCTGTGACTGCGCTGTCATGGCAGAACCCGAAATATTAAAAATATTAAATAACGACATAATGGTTATCCTTGTAATGCGGTCAATACACTTTTGATTTGGTTGTCCACAAATTTCACGCTGGCTTCATAGCGCAAAGCATTGTCAGCAAACTGCGCACGCTCAACATCCATATCCACCGTGTTGCCGTCCGCGCTAGGCTGCATTACATTGCGAAACATTACCGGCGCACCCATTACGTTTTCACCTAGGCTACTACTCAAGTGATGAGGCACTGTACCTGTCATCTGCAACTTCGCTGTGTTACCTGAAATGGCACCTTGCAACGTCTTGGCGAAATCAATATCTTTTGCCTTGTAGTTAGGTGTATCGACATTAGCGATATTGGAAGCTATAAGTTCCTGACGCGCCGCACGCATGTTTAGCACGGTTCGATTAAACTGTAATGCATTGTCAATTTTGCTGACCATTTTGCTTATATCCTTCATTACTTTTTTACTTCTTCCATGACGCACATGCTAAACAACAATACACTATGACTATTGAACGAACAAGCATAGGAAACCCTCTTAATTTCCGCGTTATAAATACAAAATAATTAAACATTCTGAATTTATCCACAAAAAAATAAATAGAAAAAACATGGGTTAGACGGAAATTCAACCCGGCTGTTATGCATTATTCTAGGAAGAGAAGGCGGTGGAATCAGAGTGCCACCACAATAGAGGTTTAGTTCAAGATTAAAGTAAAGGGCACTTCTAAAAATCCAATTTTGCGAGCAGTCGCTTTGCGACTTGCCTGCTGACCCCGTTTCGTCACAATACGGCGTTACTCGAAAAAATTATCGCTCACATATCAATCATATGCTGCGCTCAAATTTTTTACTCGTGCCTTGTCTTCCTTAGAAACTTGAATTTTTAAAGGCTCCCTAAAATCTCAACTGGGGAAATATAATATTACAAACAAGCAAATAATGGCTTTCCCCCTACCCCCTGCGCAGCGCTCCCTCCAGCACCAGCATCGGAATAAAGCGTGAATTGAACGCCAACCACAAACCTATTGGAGCCAAGGCAGGAAGAATAAGCGCCCCTAGCTGATAGCCTAGAGCTATACCTTCAATTTTCCAAGAGGAGAACCCCGTCTGTTCCGAAATAATTGGCCCTGCGGTGACTGCCACCTGCTTAAGAAGATCGAAACAGATTCCCCACGCCTGAAACGGGATTAGCAGCAGCGCGCCTAGCGCCAATTTGCGCCAGTTGATTGCTTCGCTGCCGGCGAGGAAAAGTGCAACGAACAGCGGCAATCCGAAACCGTAGGTCAGCGGATTTACCTCCAGCACCAAGGCGTATTCTCCCTCTGGCATTCCGGGCGAAATGCCAAATTTCAGGGTAGTAACGACACTGAGGATGCGCTGCGACCACTCCACCGCCTCCACCCAACCGGAAAAAAACGACTGCATGATCCAACCCGATACCATGACAGCGGGACCGTTGAACCATTCCGCCTTCCAGTACCAGAGTCCTAGGCACACAGGCAGCCAGAGGGCGGCCTTCAACAAAAAACTGTACAGGGGATTACGCGCCATGGACATGGAGAGCAGGGCTTTCAACCGGCATAGTGCGTATCCAGAGCAGCCATACCACTAGCACATCCAGCATGATGAGTCCCTGCCAGAGGTAGAGGTGGGCGAATTCAAAGGCGTCCATGCGCCATTGCCCCAGATAGAAAAGACTGATGATGCGAAGGATATTGAACGCCTGCACGACAATCAAACCTATCACGAGTCCCAGCATCTTGTGGCGCCAAGGCGAAGGGAAAGCAAAGATAGCTGCCGCCAGGACGATGCAGGCTTCGACCGCATTGCACCCGGCTTCGATGGCGACCCCAAAGCCGTTAACCTGGCTCTGAATGATATTGCCATAAGAAATAACCTTGGGATCGAACAGGGTAATTAGAAAGGTACTGAAACCAGCCAGCAATGCAGCCCACGGATGCACTAAGGCTTGACCGGGCGGTGTAAGCTCAAGCCCAAACAGCACGCCCAGAATTAGTAGGAAAATTAGAAGGAATCGCAGCATGATTAATCCTGACCGTAATGAAGCGAAATACTGTTAAGCTCACGGCATTACTCCTGTTTTGTTAATATCAAATATCCTTCTATCACAAGCACCGTACTAATATATCTCAGCGCTCCGCCTTGCTCGACACTATCTACAGCCTCCACGCTGAGCGCCTCCGCATGGCTCCCACCCCGAACAGTCCCATCAGCCCGGCCAGTGATAGCAGTGCCCATTCGGACAGTGTCGGAATGGGCACTGCGCCGCCGCTCATGCCGGGGCCGCCCTGATCAACAATGGTGCCGTTTGCCGTCAGGTCATCGTCGCCCAGTCCGCCGTCAGTGATGCTGAAGATAGCTGAGTTGCCGGCAATCACCGCCGGGAGCTGGTACCAGTGTGGCGAGATATTCCCCGCAGTGGGACCATATTTCCAGTACGCCGTGCCCGGCGGCAGGTCTTGCTGGTAGGTGATGGTGAAAGTCAGGGTAGCACTCGTTGCGCAGCTGCTGGTGATAAAATTGAACAACCCATGCGGGAAGTTGACGCCTGCCGGGGCCGTTCCGGCGGGCGGCGAGGCGGCATGGCCGGCAAGGGGGATGTACTGGCTCACAGTGTAGCCGCAACTTGCGCCGCCGCCGGTGAAGCTGGCAGTAATGCTGCCACTACCCGTGGCGGAGGGAGCGGTGTAGCTGGTAGTGACCACCGGTGCCGTCAGGGTGGTGACATTGAACGCACCACTCACGCCGCCGATGGTGAGGGTGGCGGTAGTCGTGGTGCTGTGGCTGCCGGAAACAGTCTGTTGCAGCGTTACTGTGTCGCCGTTGTTTACCGTGCCCGCGGTTGAAACATAGGCTCCGCCGTTGATCGAGTAGTTCCCACCCACGATGCTGATGACGCTGACGCTGTTGATACCGGAAACAGTGAGGGTGTTGGAGGTCGCCACCGAGCTCAGCGCGGCCCCAGTCTGGGCGGTGAAACTGAAAGCTATGGGGACGGTGTCGATCGAGGCGACTTGTCCGGGGCGAACAGCTAACGCGAACATAAGGTCGCTCTTGTTGAAGAAAGCCTGGTAGCCGAAGTCGAAGCCGTAATTCCACGCTAAGCTTGTATCTGACGCGTACTGTGTTCCGGACCAGTAGAGGCCGGGCTGGAGGTTGCTAAATGGGTTTGTATTGACCAATCCCCATCCTGTCTGGGGCCCTACCCCGGAAGTATCGTAATAACCCTTATTACCCAGTTCGATGTGATACAGGTGGGACATCTCGCTCGTATTAGGATTGTTATAGCCCCAGTCGCTACTGCTGAATGAAAAGGTGCAGCCGGGAGTGCAGGTATCGGTGAGGTTGGGCAGGCGCCAGTCGTTATAGCCTAGGTAGTTAGCGGAGTTCATGGCGGCTATCCAGAGTTGAGCAGTCTGCCAGCTCATAGTACCGTCGCTGGCAATACCATTTACTCCAAAGGTTACCGTGGCGGCCAAATTGCCATTCGCCAACCAGGTAATATTAAGGTCAGTGTCGTTCACTACTTGACCACTAAGGGCACTGACCAACGCAGCATTAGCGCCAGTAGTAGTGAAGATGACTATATTCAGGAATGCAGCAGTCAAAAAAGTTCGAGCGTTAAATTTCATGGTTTGCGCCGGTTAAGGCTTGCGGTTATTCTTATTCACTTAGCATTTACTAAAGTTTAGAATACACAATTTATTTGATATTGACACAATATTAAATGCCGGAAATAACTTTCTTATAGTATCCTACAATATACAACAATTCATCTGGAAGAATAGAGGGGGTAAAATTAAAAAAGGGTATATTTTAAGGTGAATGGGCAAAGTCACACTAGCAAAATGCCCAACCAATCGTTTCAGGCATCGCGAAAAGCTTTGATTACCTGTGCACTTGTAGGTTATCTCCTAGGTGGTCTCTATACTCAAACGTTAAAACTAGAGAGAAACTTATTTCGAAAGCGAAAATGGCACACAACAGAAATTTGACCCTATAAAATCTCTGATATATGATTTTCGAGGCACATGGAGAGGTAAAACAAGCCCTAAAATAATATTTAAAACGCCCTTTCCTACTTCCAGATAGTAATTTTACAACCTCGTTAAAACTCGCCCCTGTACAATAAACTCTGCACTAAAAAGCGCATATGCCAGAAGATCATTAAAGTATTTGAAGAAAATAACGGCTGTTTTTCTGATAAAAGATCGCCACTTTTTCCTTTGCTAAACAATTACGATGAATAAAAAATGAAAAAATTAGCATACAGTTTTCTCGTGGGTCTGCTACTAAGCTTTAATACACATGCCGTTAACATACTTCTTCCCGCTTATTTTTATCCTTCCTCTGATCCTGACCAAAGTTTCTGGGATGAAATGACGGCAGCGGCAGGACAAGTGAGTATCACGGCCATTATGAATCCTGATAGCGGCCCCGGGACTTCGGTTAATTATGACTACACGACAGCGGTTGATGCGTTTCGAGCTGCTGGCGGCAAAGTGCTGGGTTATGTTCATACCAGCTATGGTGCACATTCTCAGGCAGAAGTGCTCTCAGAGGTCGCGAGCTACGCCGGCTTTTATAATATTGACGGTATATTTATAGATGAAATGTCCAATAAGTCTGTCGATCTTGAATATTACCAATCACTTTACAGTAGCATTAAATTATCCAATCCTGGATATCGTATTTTTGGAAACCCCGGCACCAATACACTAGAGTCGTATTTGACAGCTGCCGATGTGCTGGTCACTTTCGAAAATCAGACTCGGTATGATGCCTATACACCTGATACTTGGACAAATAATTACACAGCTGATCATTTCGCTCATTTGCTATATAACGTTCAAAATGAGGCAGCCATGTTGGCAAATGTAGCGCTTGCGGCAGACCGGAATGTGGGTTATCTGTATATCACGAATGACACCCTGCCCAATCCCTGGGATACGCTTCCGCACTACTGGAATGCCGAGGTTTCAGCGGTTGCTGCTGTACCCGAGCCGAGCAGTGGTTTATTACTACTCGCGGGTTTAGGGTTGATTGGTTTTCGATATCAGAAATTCAAAGGGCCAGGATATGAGGTTCTTACATAAATAATTATTTAAAATAAATTTATTAAATGGTAATTCAACCAAAAAATGAAGACTGGATGGTAGCAATCTTATTCCTAATTAGCTTAGCGACGAAACTGGCGAAGAAACAGAGCCATGCGGGTCAGAGATACCGTATCCCGGGTATTTGAATCGCGAGTATTCGGAGCCGTACTCGTTAAGCCGCACTGCCGTCATCTGGAAGGAGAAAGTATTTAAGGCTCACGGACGCGATAAAGGTTGCAGTCATCGCGGCGTTGATTACGTCAACTGCGGCAGGCACGGTTTCGAGGGATTCGCGGACCGGCATGGCTACTGTGCCCTTCTTTCTATTGGTACTCATCTTCGCCCGTAACACCGAACCATCTTGTGGCTCAAAGTTCAGTGGCAACCAGGTCGAATGCATCAGCTGATTGCGTCTTTCCTCACCCTAATAAATCCTTTCGACGGCCGCAGAGGTCAAACCTTTTGGGGTGGCCCGGCAAAACCGGAGGTTTACCTCTGTTAGTTATTAATTTTTCAGAGCCGTTTTTGTACCATAAAAATTCCTTGCAATTTATGATAGAGTCCTCCGTCAAAATAAATGATTCAAAAGCAAGCCAGAAAACTACCAATTTTTGCCCGCATTGCAAGCAAATTCAAGTAAAACTAATTAAAAAGAGGCAAGGGCACGATGTCACCTGATCCGGCAGGTAAGAAGTTTGGTATGCATCCAGACATACTCAAACTGGGTCTAGTAAGCTTTCTAACTGACCTAAGTTCTGAGATGATTTTTTCTGTCTTCGCGATTTTCTTTACAACCATCGCAGGGGCATCAGCCGCTTTGCTTGGCATAATTGAAGGACTTGCCGAC
>JBKJQT010000178.1:0-6247 GCA_046593855.1 Candidatus Nitrotoga sp.
GGCGAAAGTGGCGGAATTGGTAGACGCACTGGATTTAGGTTCCAGCGCCGCAAGGCGTGAGAGTTCGAGTCTCTCCTTTCGCACCAACTGAAGAATTCACTTATTAACCTAAGGAAAGTTAGCATGTCGAGTATAGAAATCATGAGCGGGTTGGAGCGCCGCCTTAATGCATCCATCCCTCTGCAACTGGTGAGCAGTGAAATGGAAGTACGCCTGAAAAATCTGGCACGTACCGCTGAGGTGCCTGGGTTCAGGCCGGGCAAGGTGCCGTTCAAGATTTTGGAGCAAAAACACGGTGCGCAAATACAGCAGGAAGTGTTACAAGATGCTTTACGGCAGTCCTTCGCCAAAGAAGCGCAGGATAACAAGTTGAAAGTGGTTGGTTATCCTACTTTCGAGGTCAAGACCACCGCCCCGGATGCTTTGTGGATCGAATATAGTGCGACTTTTGAGGTTTATCCTGAAGTCGTATTAGGTGATATTAGTGCTGAAAGCATTGAGCAAGCGGTTTATACCCTGAGCGGTGCTGATGTTGATACTACGATTGCTACTTTGCGTAAGCAACACGCGACATATGAAGTGGCTGATCGTGTGGCGCAAAATGGGGATAGGGTGCATATTGATTTTAGTGGTTTACTAGAAGGCAAAATATTTGAAGGCGGTGAGGCCAGGAATTTGGCTGTGTTGCTAGGTGTGGGGCGCCTATTACCAGATTTTGAAAATGCCATCATTGGCATGAAAACTGGGGAAACGAAATTGTTCGATATGACTTTTCCGGCAGACTATCAGGCAGAGAAAGTGGCTGGTAAATCAGCGACTTTTACCATTGCCTTGCACAAGGTAGAAGAGCAGCATTTGCCAGAGATTGATGCTAACTTTGCCAAATTACTCGGCATAGAAGATGGCGATGTGGATAAGCTTAAAGTTGAAATCCGCGATAATTTAGAGAGAGAAATCAAGCGTCGTTTAATGGTGCGAAACAAAGATAGTGCAATGGCTACCTTGCTGAAAGTTACTCAATTGGAGATACCTAAGGCGTTATCGGATGCTGAAGCGCAAAGCTTGATGCAGCAAGCTTTGCGCGATATGAAAAAGCGCAGAATAGAAATGCCAAAGGGGGAAGAATCGTTACCACTGGAACTGTTTACTGAACGTGCGCAAAAGCGTGTCAAGTTGAGTCTGATCTTGACAGAGTTGGTAGAGAAATATGATTTGCACGCTAAACCTGAACAGATTAAGGCGCTGGTTCAGGATTATGCACAAAGTTATGACAACCCAGAAGAGGTGGTGCAGTGGCATTATAATGATCCGGTACGCTTGCAAGACGCAGAAAACTTGGTTCTGGAAGATAATGTGGTAGCTTGGGTGACGGATGCTGTCAGGGTGACAGAGAAGGTGATGGAATTCAACGAATTGATGGAGAATGCTGCGTGATGTATAGCGAAATACCTCAAAATAATGAGGACCCGCAAAACATCGGGATGATTCCGATGGTGATAGAAACCAGCGGACGTGGAGAACGTGCATATGACATTTATTCACGTCTGCTCAAGGAGCGCGTAATATTTTTGGTTGGCAACATCAATGATATGACCGCTAACTTGGTGGTAGCACAATTGTTATTCCTTGAGTCGGAAAATCCAGATAAGGAGATTCATCTGTATATTAATTCGCCCGGTGGGTCTATTTCGGCAGGCATGGCGATTTATGACACTATGCAATTCATAAAGCCGGATGTTTCTACGTTGTGTATCGGCATGGCAGCATCGATGGGTGCTTTTTTATTGCAGGCCGGTGCAAAAGGAAAGCGCTTTGTTTTGCCTAATTCTTCAGTGATGATCCATCAGCCATTGGGAGGATTTCAGGGACAGGCGACGGATATCGAGATTCATGCTAGATATATTCTGAGCCTGCGCGAGCGACTTTATGCCTTGATGGCCCAGCACACGGGTCGCAATGTAGAGGAAATTGCCCGCGACAGCGAACGCGATAAATTCTTAAATGCGACTGAAGCAGTCGAGTATGGTTTAGTAGATAAAGTGCTGGATAAGCGCGTTTAAAAAAATACATGCTCAATCGATGGGTAAATAATGTAGGTGATAAACAAAACAGGGGGGAATGAATGGTGCTGGATAAAAGCAAGGGCGACAAACTATTGTATTGCTCATTTTGCGGCAAGAGCCAGCATGAAGTACGCAAACTGATTGCGGGGCCTTCTGTATTCGTGTGCGACGAATGTGTCGAGCTTTGCAATGACATTATACGTGAGGAAGTTAATAGTGTTGTGTCCGGCAAGACAGACAAGGCTGATCTGCTTGTGCCCCATGAAATTCGGGCGCGCCTCGACGAATATGTAATCGGTCAGGAACATGCCAAGAAAATTTTGTCTGTGGCGGTTTATAACCATTACAAGCGTTTGAAAAGCACGAACAAGGATGGAGTAGAGCTGGCTAAGAGCAATATTTTACTGCTCGGTCCGACTGGTTCTGGAAAAACCTTGCTGGCGCAAACCTTGGCGCGTCTGCTTGATGTACCTTTTGTGATGGCCGATGCTACTACGCTGACAGAAGCGGGGTATGTTGGCGAAGATGTTGAGAATATCATTTTGAAGCTATTGCAAGCGTGCGACTATGACGTGGAACGCGCCCAGCGCGGTATTATTTATATTGACGAAATTGATAAGATTTCCCGCAAATCAGACAATCCTTCTATCACCCGTGACGTTTCCGGCGAAGGGGTGCAACAGGCGCTACTCAAGCTGATCGAGGGCACCAAGGCGTCTGTGCCACCACAAGGTGGTCGTAAGCATCCCAATACCGAATTTTTGCAGGTTGATACCACCAATATCCTTTTTATATGTGGTGGAGCGTTCGATGGCATGGAGAAGGTCATACTCAATCGTTCAGAGAAAGCCGGTATTGGTTTTGGCGCAAGCCTCGCCAAGCGTGGTAAGGAGAAGAGTGTAGGCGCGGTGCTGCGTAATGTGGAGCCGGAAGATTTGATCAAGTTTGGTTTGATCCCCGAATTTGTTGGACGCCTGCCAGTAGTTGCTACACTGGAGGAGCTGGATGAGGAGGCATTAATTCAAATTTTGACTGAACCAAAAAATGCCTTGACCAAACAATATCATAAATTGTTCGCGATGGAAGGCGTGGATATGGAGTTCCATGAGGGTGTATTGCAGGCTATCGCCAAGAAAGCGCTGGAACGTAAGACGGGTGCGCGTGGCTTGCGCTCTATTCTGGAGCATTCCTTGCTTGATATTATGTATGATCTGCCTTCGATGGATAATGTGAGCAAGGTGGTGCTAGATGTAAGCAACACAAATGGCGAAATTAAACCTATTGTGATATACGCGGATACATCCAGGGCAGCTTAGTTATTTATTCCAGGGCAGCTTAGTTATTTATAGTGGCATCCTAAATTAAATTGATGCGTGGCGATTTTGTATCTTGACTTGAATTATTTCGCTGCGCCCTCATCTAACTATCAAGTTAATCCACAGAGGAGTTTCCTGCCATGACTGAGCATGATACGAATGTACTTGTTTCCAGTTTTTTCCCACTACTTCCGTTACGCGATGTAGTTGTGTTTCCACACATGGTAATTCCATTGTTTGTTGGACGTGCGAAATCAATCAAGGCGCTGGAATCCGCTATGGAAGCGGGTAAGAGCATCGTATTGGTGGCGCAAAAAACTGCCGCTAAAGATGAGCCTGTCGCGGATGATTTGTATCGCGTTGGTAGTATTGCTAATATTTTGCAGATGCTCAAGTTACCTGACGGAACCGTCAAGGTTCTTGTGGAGGGCACGCAACGTGCAAAAATATTGCGCGTACTGGATGAAAAAAGTCATTTCGATGCAGACATCGACCCAGTTCCTGTTGATGACAGCTTGGGTAATGAAGCAGAAGCTATGCGTCGTGCTTTGATTAATCAATTTGACCAATATGTTAAGCTTAATAAGAGGATTCCGCCAGAAACGCTAACATCTCTGGCTGGTATAGATGATTCCGGACGATTAGCGGATACCATAGCAGCACATTTGCCACTTAAACTGGAGCAAAAGCAGGAGATATTGGAAATCTTCGATGTTCGAAAGCGTCTTGATCATTTGCTGGGCTTACTGGAAGCCGAGCTCGACATCCTGCAAGTAGAAAAACGCATTCGCGGTCGCGTCAAACGACAGATGGAAAAGAGCCAACGTGAGTATTACTTGAATGAACAAGTAAAAGCGATACAGAAAGAGTTGGGCGAAGGGGAGGATGGAGCAGATTTCGAGGAGCTGGCAAAGAAAATAAAGGCTGCGCACTTGCCTAAGGAAGCGCGTGCCAAGGCCGAAGCCGAAATGAAAAAATTGCGTTTAATGTCCCCTATGTCTGCTGAGGCGACTGTAGTGCGTAACTACATCGATGTGTTGGTTGGTTTGCCTTGGAAAAAGAAAACAAAAATTAATAATGACTTGAAATCCGCCGAAGGAATTTTGGAAGCGGATCACTATGGTTTGGAGAAGGTCAAGGAACGTATCGTGGAATATCTTGCAGTGCAGCAACGCGTCGACAAGATGAAAGCGCCTATCCTTTGTTTGGTTGGGCCACCGGGTGTTGGTAAGACTTCGCTGGGCCAGTCTATTGCGCGAGCTACAGGCCGAAAATTTATTCGCATGTCGCTAGGCGGGGTGCGCGATGAGTCAGAAATTCGTGGCCATCGCCGTACTTATATTGGCTCTATGCCTGGTAAAATTTTGCAGAACATGACCAAGGTTGGCGTGAAAAATCCGTTATTCTTACTTGACGAAGTAGATAAGATGGGTATGGATTTTCGTGGTGACCCTTCATCGGCGTTGCTTGAGGTGCTTGATCCAGAGCAGAACCATACTTTTGTTGATCATTATGTCGAAGTCGAATATGACCTGTCTGATGTAATGTTTGTTGCGACCGCAAATACCATGAATATTCCTGCTCCGCTTTTGGATCGCATGGAAATTATTCACGTGTCAAGTTATACCGAAGACGAAAAAGTAAATATTGCGATGCATTATTTAATTCCAAAAGCGCTCAAAAATAATGGGTTGAAGCTTGAGGAAATTGGTATTTCAGAAAGTGCAATTCGTGACATATTGCGTTATTACACCCGAGAAGCGGGGGTGCGGGGGTTGGATCGAGAACTTTCCAAGATTTGCCGTAAAGTAGTGAAAGCGCTGTTATTGAAAGGGCGTGATAGCAAGGTAACGGTGAATGCTCGTAATTTGGAAAAATATCTTGGGGTGAGGCGTTTTAGCTATGGAATCGCAGAGAAACATAACCAAGTTGGACAGGTAACCGGGTTGGCTTGGACAGAAGTAGGCGGTGAGTTGCTAACTATTGAAACTGCGGTATTGCCGGGTAAAGGTAATATTACTCCCACTGGTAAGTTGGGCGAAGTTATGAAAGAGTCGATTCAAGCTGCACTTAGCGTAGTGCGTAGCCGCGCCCGTAGTTTGGGTATTTCTGATGATTTCTATCAAAAAACTGATTTACATATTCATTTACCGGAAGGTGCCACTCCAAAAGATGGGCCGAGTGCGGGAGTTGGTATTTGTACGTCAATAGTTTCGGCATTGACTGGCATTCCGGTGCGTGCGGATGTGGCGATGACCGGGGAAATTACGCTGCGGGGGGAGGTGCTACCGATTGGTGGGTTAAAAGAGAAGTTGCTGGCGGCTCAACGCGGTGGTATTAAAGTCGTTTTGATTCCGGAAGAAAATACCAAGGATCTTGTCGAGATTCCCGATAACGTAAAAAATAAACTTGATATTCATCCGGTTAAATGGATTGAACAAGTGCTGGAAATGGCCTTGGAGCGTAAGCCAGAATCGCTACCTGAGGCTGTACCAGTAGTCAATCCAATCTTGGTAACAGACGAGAATCGAGCTACTGTGATTAAGCATTGACGCACGCTAGTACTTGCGAGTTGAACAAGTTAAAGGGCAGTGAAGTACCGAAATTCTGTGCTGGTAAAGGTCTAAAGAATGCTGTAAAATGTTACTTACATTGGGTGCTTAGCTCAGCTGGTAGAGCGTCGCCCTTACAAGGCGAATGTCGGGGGTTCGAACCCCTCAGCACCCACCAGCTGTTTAGTTATTGGAGTGGTAGTTCAGTTGGTTAGAATACCGGCCTGTCACGCCGGGGGTCGCGGGTTCGAGTCCCGTCCACTCCGCCACATTAAGGCGAACGAAAGTTCGCCTTTTTCTCATTTATTGTAAATAA